>SKLO01000349.1 GCA_007123195.1 Verrucomicrobiales bacterium
CTGGAACGCACCAAGGTGCGCGCGCCCTACGCTGGCCGCGTGCTGGACAAGGAAGTCGATCTCGGCCAGTTCGTCGGCAGCGGCACCACCCTGGCCCGGGTGTTTGCGGTCGATTACGTCGAGGTGCGGCTGCCGTTGAGCAATGAGCAGGCCGGGTTCGTGCGGCTGCCCGAGGAGTTCCGCGACGACGGCGGGCCGCCGTCGGCTGCCGAGGCCGGGCCGCCGGGACCCAGGGTGCGTCTGCGCGGCCGGGTCGGCGACCGCGAGGCCGGCTGGGATGGGCATATTGTAAGGGTCGAGAGTGCCATCGACGCCGCCACCCGGCAATTGTTCGTGGTGGCCCAGGTCGACGACCCCTACGCGCGCCGCGACGACGGCACGCCGCCATTGAAGATCAACATGTTCGTCGAGGCCGAGATCGAGGGCCGGGTGCTGGAGGATGTGATGGTGGTGCCGCGCCGCGCGGTGCGCGCCGGCGACGAGGTGATCGTGATTCGCGACGGCCGCCGGATCTACCGGCAGGATGTTCGCCCGCTGTGGCGCGACCGCGACTTCGTGGTGGTGCCGGCCAACGAGGAGCGCGGCGGTTTGCCCGAGGGCACGGTGCTGTGTGTGACCCCGATCGCCTACCCGTCCAATGGCGCCCCGGTGGCCGCCACCATCGATGGTCGCGAGGTCGGCGGCATGGCCCGCCGCGGGGAGGGTGGACGACCGGCGGCCGGAGCACCGGACCAGGCGCCTGACTCGGCCGCGGCGACCGACCCTGCGGGGCCATCACCGGCCGATGGCCCCGAGCCGCCCGCCGCCACCGGCGCGGCCGCCGCCCGTGCCAGTGGCGGGGGCTGACTTCATCCATCACCGTGTCCTTGTAGCAAGCACAGAAACACCCGCGCCGCCAACGCCGGCCGCCACCGAAGATGATCGCCTGGTTCACCAGAAACGGAGTCGCCGCCAACCTGCTGTTGGCGGCGATCGTGCTGGCGGGGCTACATGCGCTGGTGACCGACCGCATCCCGCTGGAGGTGTTCCCTGAGTTCGAGCAGAATCAGGTCAGCATCAGCGTCAGCTACCGGGGCACCACGCCCGAGGACGTGGAGCAGTCAATCGTGATGCCGATTGAGGAGGCGATCGCCGACGTCGAGGGCATCCGGCGGATTCTGTCGTCGGCCGGCGAGAGCGGTGCCTCGATCACCATCGAGGTCAGCGACGGCTACGACCGGCGCGAAGTGCGCGAGGAGATCCAGATGCGGGTCGACTCGGTGGCGGTGCTGCCGGCGATGGCCGAGCGCCCCGAAGTTTCTTTGTCGCGCCGCTACCGGTCGGTGATCAGCGTGATCCTTTCCGGCGATCTCAGCGAGAACGATCTGCGCCGGCTTGGCGAGCAACTGCGCGATGACATCGCCAACCTGCCCGAGATCACCTCGGTCGAGTTGCAGGGCGTGCGCCTCTACGAGATCGGCATCGAGATCTCGGAGGAAGTGCTGCAGCGCCACCGGCTGACCTTTGACGATGTCGCCCAGGCCATCCGCCAGTCGTCGGTCGACGTGCCGGCCGGGGTCCTGCGCACCGATTCCGGCGAGGTGCCGGTGCGGCTGCGGAACCGGGCCTACTGGGGTGAGGACTTCGCCAATATCACGGTGGTGTCGAACCTGGACGGCACCCGGCTGTCGCTGGCGGACATCGCCACCATCCGCGACGGCTTCGATGAGAACGAGTTCATCGCCCGATTTGACGGCCGCCGCAGCGTGCTGCTGGCGGTGGCGCGCGAGGGCAACCAGAACGCCATTCGCCTGGCCGACCGGGTCAAGGATTACCTGGAGGAAATCCGCCCCAACCTGCCCGATGGCGTGACCGTCGAGTTTTGGAACGACCAGTCCCGCATCGTCAAGGGGCGCCTGGCCACGCTGGTCGACAGTGCCTGGAAAAGCATCGCCCTGGTGCTGCTCGTGCTGACCCTGTTTCTGCGTCCCAGTCTGGCGTTCTGGGTGGTGGTCGGTTTGCCGGTGGCCTTCCTCGGCGCGGTGGCGGTGATGCCCTGGCTGGGGGTCAGCCTGAATGTGGTCAGCATGTTCGCCTTCATTCTGGTGCTCGGCGTGGTGGTCGACGACGCCATCGTCACCGGGGAGAACGTCTACGTCCACCAGCGGCGCGGCGCCAGCCCGGTCGAAGCCTCGATCCGGGGCACCCGCGAAGTGGCGATGCCGGTCATTTTCGGCGTGCTCACCACCATGCTGGCATTCGTCCCGCTGATGCTCCAAACCGAGGGCCGTTCCCAGTGGTATGGGCAGATCTCGGTCATCGTGATCGCCGTGCTGGCCTTTTCCCTGATTGAATCCAAACTGATCCTGCCCGCCCATCTCAAGCACTCGCGGGCGCCGCGCGACGACCCCGGCTGGATCCGCCGCAAGCAGCTGATCTTCGCCCGCGGCCTGGAATGGTTTGCCGACCGCATCTACCGCAGCGTGCTGCGCAAGGCCCTCGAGTTCCGCTACCTGACCCTGGCCCTGTTTGTTTCCACCCTGGTGATCCTCGGATCGATGGTGCTGGGCGGCTTTGTCAGCTTCATCGCCTTCCAGCGCGTGCCCAGCGACCGCGCCACCGCCCGGGTGGTGATGGAGGAGGGCACGCCGTTCGAAGTGACCCAGGCGGTCGTGGAACGGCTCGAGCAAATCGGCAACGAACTCAGGGAGGAGGTCGTGGATGCCGACGGCCAACCGCTGATCCGCCACATCCTCAGCTCCATCGGCGGCCAGGGCTTGTCCTCCTCGCGCCGGCGCGGCAGCCTCGGCCAGTCCCACCTCGGCGAGATCACCATGGAGTTCCGCGCCCGCGAGCAGCGCGGCGACATTGACACCATGCAAGTGGTGCAGATCTGGCGCGAGCGGCTCGGACCCGTGATCGGGGCCAAGGAAATCAACTTCCGCGCCGAGACCGGCGGCTGGGGCAGCCCCATCGAGGTCCAGCTGCGCGGGCGCGATGTCGAACAGCTCCGTGCGATGGGCGAGCTGGTGCGCGAGCGGCTCGAGGGCTACCCCACCGTGTTCGACGTCGGCACCAGCATGGACGAGGGCCGCGACGAGTTGCAGGCGCGGCTGCGACCGGAGGGCGAGCTGGCGCGCATCAGCGAGCAGGATCTCGGCCGCCAGGTCCGCCAGGCCCTGTTCGGTGAGGAGGTGCAGCGGTTCCAGCGCGGTCGCGACGACGTCCGGGTGATGCTGCGTTATCCGCTGGCAGAACGGCGCAGCCTGGCGGCGCTCGACCACATGCGGATCCGCAACGCCGACGGTGACGAATTGCCCTTCTCAGCCGTGGCCGAGGTGGTGCGCGAAGTCAGCTTCCCCCGCATCCAGCGGGTCGACCGCAGCCGCTCGCTCAGCGTCACCGCCGACTACGACCGCAACGAGACCGACATGCCGGCCCTGCAGGCCGATCTGGCGGCGTTCCTCAATCAGCTGCGGCCGGACTACCCGGGCGTCATCGTCACCTTCGAGGGGGAGGCCCGCGAGCTGGAGGAGTCCCGCGCCGCACAATGGCTCGGCGTCATCCTGGTGGCGTTCGGCCTCTACGCGCTCCTCGCCATCCCGCTGCGCTCCTACTGGCAGCCGCTGCTGGTGATGTCGGTGATCCCGTTCGGCCTGATCGGTGCCGTGCTCGGCCACATGGGCCACGGGCTGCCCCTGACCACCCTGAGCCTGTTCGGCCTGCTGGCGCTGGCCGGGGTGGTGGTCAATGACAGCCTGGTGCTGGTCGACTTCATCAACCGCCGCCGCGCCGAAGGCATGCCCCTGCGCGAAGCCCTCGAGCATTCCGGCGTGGCCCGGTTCCGCGCCATCGTGCTCACCTCGCTGACCACCTTCGCCGGCCTGCTGCCGCTGATCAGTGAAAAAAGCACCCAGGCCCAGTTCCTGATCCCGATGGCGATCTCGCTCGGCTACGGCATCCTGGCCGCCACCCTGATCACCCTGATCCTGATCCCGGCCCAGTTCCTGATCGCCCGGGATCTGCGCAACGCCCTGAGGCTGTGGGTCCACGGTCGCCCCAAAAATCGGCCGCAAGACCGCCCCGAAGGCGGACAATCGCCCCGCCCAGGTCGCGGACCGGGGGGCGGACCGACCCCGCCCCAACCTGCTCCAGGCCCCGTGACCGGCGGGCTGGCGCTGCCCAAGGGGGCGGCCGCGGAGGAGAAATTCACCTAAAGTTCATTTTATCGAATTATTTTCTGGCGTCATTCCGGAACATGGGTTACAAGTTTGGCATGGTTTGGTTCGCCAAACCATCATTGGGAGGGTGCCCCGGTCGGCTGAGCCGGGTTGGGAGGTCCGGCTCGTTATAGCCGGCCGGGGCTATCCACCCAGTGAGATTAAGCAGGAAAGGGGCCATCCGGCCCCTTTTTTGTGGTCCGGCTGGCACCTCCCGCACCCATCCCAAGCCGCTCCTCCGGGGCCGCTCCGGCTCCCCTGGCTCCACTTGAACCGGTGCCTCGCCCCACCCCGCGGGGTCTGTCCGCGGGGGTGACAAGCCCGCGGGACGCATCGCTCCTGCGAGGCCAATGAGTTGCGCTGGCAACGGTAGGGCGAACCGTCCCCGGTGAGCCGCGTTCGCCGGAC
>SKLO01000456.1 GCA_007123195.1 Verrucomicrobiales bacterium
CGGCGACGGCGGTTCGTCCTGTGCGAAGGCGGAGGCGAACCGCGGCGCCGCCCGATGGCGCATCGCCTCACCCGGGCCTCGCGGACGCAGCGACCGTAGGTTGGATTGCATCAATCCGACCGGTGTGCGGGTCGCTCGTTCCCCGCGCCTGCTTCCTTCACGGCCCCGTTCGCCCCCTGCGAATGAAACCTCGCCGTGGTCCCGGCACCAAGCCGTGCGCATAACGCACAGGAGGTCGAATTGCGCCAATTCAACCTACGGGGCTGCCGCCAAATGCTGTGCAGTGTCAAGCCACTTGCCAGCAGTCCGCGGGACGTGGCGTTCAGTCGTCGGCGTGGTGGCGCCAGCTGACCTGCTGTTCGAGCGGGCGCCGGGGGCTGGCGGGACGTTCCCGGTCGGGCCGCGGCCAGCCGAGGTAGAACAGCCCCAGCAACTGGTCCATCCGGTCCTGCAGGCCGAGGTGGGCGGGGCCGTTGGGGTGGTAGAGGCAGGCGGGTGAACTCCAGTAACCGCTGAGTCCGGCCGCGGTGGCGCCGAGGTGGATGTTCTGAACCGCGCAGGCGGTGGCAGCGATTTCCTCGATCTGGGGGATCTTGCCGGTGGCGTCCCACTGCACGCCGATCACGAGCACCACCGGTGACAGCGTCGGGGTGGAGGCGAGCTTGGCCAGCTTTTCGGCTTGCTGGCGGGCCTCGGGGGTGGCGTCGCGATACAGGTCCTGCAGTCGTCGGCCGAGCACGCGGCGCGCTTCGCCGGTGTGGACCGCGAACCGCCACGGCTCGGTGAGGCCGTGGGTCGGCGCACGTTGGGCCAGGGCCAGCAGCCACTCCACCTGCTCGCGCGGGACATCCCGCTGCGGGTCAAAGTCGGCCGGCTTGGTGGAGCGGCGGGCGTTGGCCAGCCGTTCAAACCAGCCGCTGTCATCGTCGGTCGGCATGATCGGTTCGGACTGCGGGCAGGTCGGCCGTGGCGGTGCCGATGTCAAGGGCGGGCCGCACAGGAAACGCTTTGACCGCGGCCGCGGGATTCCTTATATGTTCCACAGCCCCGGCGGGCCGGAGGATCCGGCCGTCGGGCGCACGCATTCGAATCTTCAGCTTCTTCACGATCATGGCACTCGCAGTTGGCACCAAGGCACCGGATTTCACCCTGGTCACGCTCGGTTCGGGCGGACCCGAATTGTTCACCCTGTCCGACCACATCGGTGAGAAGAATCTGGTATTGTGCTTTTTTCCGATGGCGTTCACCGGTGGCTGCACCAGCGAGGGTTGCGAACTGACGAGCCGCGAGGCGGATTACCATGCCCTCAATGCCGAGGTCATCGGCATCAGCGGCGACAATCCGTTCGCGCAGCAGGCGTGGGCCGGGAAGGAGGGCATCAAGATCCGCTTCGTGAGCGACTACGAACACGCGGTGGCCAAGGACTACGATGTGGCTTACGACAGTTTCCTGCCGGAGAAGAATCTGACCATGGGCGGGGTGGCCAAGCGCTCGGTGTTCGTGATTGATCGCGAGGGCGTGATCCAGCATGCCGAGAGCAGTGACGATCCGGCCAAGATGCCGGACTTCGACGCGATCAAGACCAAGCTGCAGGAACTGGGCTGAGGAGGGGCGCGCGGCCCCGCCGGCGCGACAAGCCCTTGGCCGGGGCTCGCCGCCTTGCCGTGACCGGGCGGTGTTCCCGGCAGGCAGGGGAGGGGCTGTCTTCCCGCTGCACCGCCATCAGCCGGATCCGGACCGGAGCGGCGGCGCGGTCGTGTCGTCGGGCCTGGTGGGCCTGGTGGGCCTGGTGGGCCTTGAGGCGCTTCGTGGTCAGTCCGCCGCCGGGCGCACCACCACGATGCGGTGGTTGTCGCTGTCGGCGATGTAAAGCGTGCCGTCCTCGTGGTAACGGGCGCCGTGGGGGCGGTTGAGGCCGGTCTTGGTGGCGTCGTCAGGATCGACCGCCGAGCCGCGGTCCGGCGGGGTGCCGGCCAGCAGGGTGATCATGCCGTTGTCGGGATGATAGAGCCGGATGGCGTGGTTGACGTCGTCGGTGATCACCAGCCGGCCCTCCAGGTCCATGCACAGGTGCTTGGGTCCGTTGAGCAGCGCCTCGGCGGCGGGACCACCGTCGCCGGCGTAACCGCTGCGGCCCTCGAGCCCGGCGATGGTGGTGATGGTGCCGGTGTCGGCCTTGACGACCTTCACCGCGTGGCCGTTGCGCGACGCGATCCAGATGTTCCCGTCGCTGTCGACGGTGACCGCGCGCGGGCTGAACAGCGGCGCCTCAAGCGCCGGCGTTCCGTCCTGCGGTCGGCCGCGCTCGCCGCTGCCGACCACGGTGCTGATGATGCCGGTCTCCATGTCGATCACCCGCACCCGGTGGTTGTCCAGGTCGGCGACATACAGCCGCTTGTAGTCGTCGGTGAACGACACGGTGTGCGGCCCGTTGAAGCTGGCCTCGGCCGCGGGGCCGCCGTCGCCGTCGAACTTCGCCTCGCCGGTGCCGGCAAAGGTGGTGATGATGCCGGATTCGAGGTCGATCCGGCGGATCCGGTGGTTGAACGAGTCGGCGATGTAGAGCGCGCCCTCGGGGTGCCACGCCAGATCGTGCATGCCGTTGAACCGCGCCTCGGTGGCGGGGCCGCCGTCGCCCTCGGCGATGTCGCCCATGCCGCGGTTGGTCCGGCTCAGCACCCCGGCGATGAGGGTGACGGTCCCCTCTGAGTTGATGCGGAACACCCGGTTGCCGCTCTGGTATTCGACCCCGTAGATGTTGCCCTGATCATCGAAGTCGACCGAAAACGGCTCCGAGAACTTTGCCTCCAGCGCCGGGATTTCCTCGCCGGCGACCAGTTCGCGGTCGCCGCCACCGGCGATGACTTCGACCGTGGCAGCGGGGCTGTCGGAGACCGCGGCGGTGCCGAGGCCGAGGGCCAGCGCGAGCGTGAGCGCAAACGCGGCGGCAGGGGTGGCTGTCGGGAACCGACGACGGAACGGGAACGGAAAATGGGACAGGATCATGAACTGGGGGAATCGCATGGCCGCACTTTGCCCCGCCCGGACCGGGGTTCAAGCCGAAACCCATGGACGGGTCCCGGGGTGGCGGAGGGTGGTGCCGGCCACGCCCGCTTGACCGGTCGGCGGGCGGGCCGCATAAGTGGGCATGGCTGAAGTTCCGTCCACGTTTCAATTGTCCCTTGGTTCCGCCGCCCCCGATTTCACCCTGCCCGACCCGGCCGGCAACGAGGTGTCGCTGCAGCAGGCGCGCGGGGACCGGGGCACGGTGGTGATTTTTGCCTGCAACCACTGCCCGTTCGTGGTCCATCTGGCCGAAGCCATCGGCGAGGCGGCCGACGAATGGCGCGACCAGGGGGTGCGGACCGTGGTCATCAGCTCCAACGACGTCGACAACTACCCCCAGGACAGCCCGGAGAAGATGGCCCGGTTTGCCAGCGCCAATAGCTGGTCGATGCCCTACCTGTATGACGAATCGCAACAGGTGGCCAAGGCCTATGGCGCCGCCTGCACGCCTGATTTTTTCCTGTTCGACGCCGATTTGAAACTGGTTTACGCGGGCCAGTTCGACGACTCGCGGCCGGGCAACGACAAGCCGGTGACCGGTGCCAGCCTGCGCGCGGCGGTGAATGCCCTGCTGCAGGGGGGCGATCCGGTGCAGCCGCAGCTGCCGAGTTCCGGCTGCAACATCAAGTGGAAACCGGGCAACGCACCGGCCTACTTCGGTTGAAGGCAAACCGGTCGTTCGACGATCATGGCCGCACCGGCAAACCCGGGGTCCGCGTTGTCCCCCACAGATCCAGCGGCGGAACCGGCGCCGGCGTCGGCATCGGCGCAAGTTCGTGCCCAGGCCCGCGCCGAACTGCTGGCCCGGCTCAATGCCGACGGCCACTGGCGCGGTCGGCTGGCCAGCAGCGCGCTGTCGACCGCCACCGCGGTGATCGCGCTCAGCGTGCTGGATCCGGAGCGGTTCCGGGACCGGATCGACCGCGGCCTTGACTGGCTGCGGCGGCAGCAGAACCGCGATGGCGGCTGGGGCGACACCGACCTGAGCGATTCCAACCTGTCGACCTCGCTGCTGGTGTGGTCGGCGTTTGCTGCCGCCGGGCACCCCGGCGACGAGGTGGTCCGGCGGGTGAGCGGTTGGGTGCAGGACCGCGCCGGCACCCTGGAACCCGGACCGCTGGCGCGCGCGGTGGCGGATCGCTACGGCAAGGACCGGACCTTCTCGGTGCCGATCCTGATGGCGTGCGCGATCGGTGGCCTGCTGGGTCCGGAGTCGCAAGCCTGGCGGCGGGTGCTGCCGCTGCCGTTCGAGCTGGCGGCGCTGCCGCGCTCGTGGTTTGCGGCGGTGCGGCTGCCGGTGGTGTCCTACGCGCTGCCGGCGCTGATCGCCATCGGCCAGGCGCGGTTCCAACAGGCGCCGCCATCGCGCTGGCTGCCGTGGCACTGGTGGCGCCGGCTGGCGCGCGGACGCACGCGGTGCTTGCTGGCCGGGTTGCAACCATCGAGCGGCGGCTTCCTGGAGGCGACGCCGCTGACGAGCTTCGTGACCATGGCGCTGGTGAGCGCCGGTGACCGGGATCATCCGGTGGTGGCGCCGGC
>SKLO01000413.1 GCA_007123195.1 Verrucomicrobiales bacterium
ATCCGTGCCACCACCAGTCTCCGCAGTGGTGCCGGCCAGGAAAAAGTCATCACCTTCGGCGCTGCCCTCGCCACCGGCGCAGGCCAGCTGTGACGGCTCCCAGTTCGATTCCACCACCGCCGCCTCGGGCTCGTCCGCCCAGGCCTCGGTCGCGCCGGCCAGCGTCGCACCGGCATCGGTGGCCGACAGCATCAGGCGCTGCTCAAGCGCCTCGAACTCGAGCGCATGCACCGCCGAGCCACCAGCCCCGCGGTCGCCGGACATCCCGACCATCGCCCGTCGCTGATGGGCAAACTGCCGGCTACCGGGCAACGACGGCCACTCCGCAAGCCGGGAGACTTCCGCCGCTTCGAGCCCGTCATGGGCGCTGGAAAGGGAGCGTTGCATGGCGCGTGGAGTTCACCGGCCATCGTCCGCCACCTCGCGATCAGCACCGCACTCGACACTCCACCAGCAGCGGTTGCTGGCAGGCAGGAGCCGAATGCAGCCTTGATCGGGGCAACGAACTGTTGCGGTTGTAACCGACGGCCCGCAGGTATGACAAGCTAAAAACACAAAAATGCACCAGCCTCGACAGGGTCCTCACGGCCCTGCAGGCACCGCGCCGCGGGAACCCATTCAGCATCAACCCGCTAATCGCGCCCGACCACGCCGCATTTTCCCGGTCCCTCGCTCCCGAAATTCTCGCATCACCGTCTCCCCCACTGGTCCGAACCCGCGGCCGAACCTCCCTGCCGGCGCCGTACGGGCCGCAAGCCACCCGGTTCCCCGGCCGATCCACCTGGTGACAGTCTCCTTACAATGAGCTTTTTTCTTGCGTTTCCGGCCTCCAACCGGGACAATCGCTGGACCCACCCCCTCGCCCAAGCCCGCCCTGTCCATCGCACCACTCGAAGATTCCCGGATTCCCACCTAACGCTGCGCCTTCGCTTCGCCACCATGAAACCCGCCCGCATCCCGTCGTGCGACCGTCGCCGGTCGCGAATCGCCGCCCTCTGGCTCTCCGCCCTGCTGATGCTGCCCGCTCCCGCCGCCATGGCCGAAGAGCTGTCTCTCCATGAAGCCATTGCCCGCGCGCTCGAGAACAACCTCGGCCTGCAAATCGTGCGCTTTGAACCCGAGGTCGCCGACGCCCGCGTCACCTCGGCCAGCGCGGCCTTCGACCCTTCCTTCAACATCCGCGGCATTTACGAATCCATCCGCAACCCCCAGAACACCCGCGAGTTCGTCGCCACCCAGTCGGGCGACATCGAAGGCGAAACCGGTGCCGGCCGGATCTTCTCCGAGGACAACTGGCGCTTCCAGTCCGGCATCGAGGGCCTCACCCCTTACGGCACCCAATACGGCTTCGTGGTCGAGTTCGACCGCCTGCGCAACACCCTCAACCAGACCTCGCCCAGCAGCCGGTTCTCGCCCGAATACGAGTCATTCGCCGGCATCCGCCTGACCCAGCCCCTGCTCAAGGACTTCGGCCGCGACGCCCAGCTGGTGGAATTGCGCGTCGCCCTGCGCGACCGCGACATCGCCGACCTCGCCCTGCGCCGCGAAATGGAGCGCATGGTGGGCTCGGTGATGAAGGCCTACTACGCCCTCGCCTTCGCCCAACGCGACCTCGACAACAAGCGCGAGGCGATCGGCCTCGCCGAGGAACTGGCGGAACAAAACGAGCGCCGGGTGGAGGAAGGCGTGGCCCCCGCCATCGAGCTGCAGCAGGCCCGCGTCGCCACCGCCATTCGCCAGGAAGCCTTTCTCAGCGCCGAACACCAGCGCAAGGAAAGCCTCAACCAACTGTCGCGCGAGTTGATCGGCGACTTCGACCTCGCATCGCCGCCGAACTTCCGCGCCCGCGACCCGCTGCCGATCCAGGTGCCCGCCGCCGATCGCTCGGTGCTGATGGCCAGCGCCGTCGAGAACCGGGTCGAATACCAGCAGGGCCTGCTGGAAATGGAAAAACAAGGCCTGCGGGTGCAGTATTTCCGCAACCAAACCTGGCCGCGCCTCGATCTGGTCGGCTCGCTTGGCGTCAACGGCCTCGCCGGCAGCGCCGGCCGCTCGATGGGCAACGCCGCCGACGCCGAGGGCACCTCCTGGAGCGCCGGCATTGTGTTCTCGGTGCCGCTTGGCAACCGAGGTCCCAGGGCCGACCTCGCCGCGGCACAATCGCAGCGCACCCAGATGGTCTACGCCCTCAAGCGCTTGGAAGTGGACATCGGGCTGGAAATCGACACCGCCCTCAGCCGGGTCGAAACCAGCCGCCGTCGGCTCGATTTGACCCGCCAATCGCTTGAGCTTGCCCAGCAGGCGCTGACCGAGGAAAACCGCCGCCTTGAAGAAGGCGTAGGCGCCAGCGACCAGGTCATCGCCGCCCAGAACGAGGTCACCGAGGCCCGCACCCGCTCGCTCGCCGCCGAGGCCGACGTCAGCCGCGCCCTGGTCGACCTCCACCTGGCCACCGGCGAACTGCTGCAACGTCAGAACATCCGCTTCGACGGCAGCGAACGCGACCAAGGCGCCAGCGCCCCGGTGGAATAACGGCGATGGGCCAGGGCGATGGGCAGGCGCGCCCAGTGTGGAGTAGACATTCTGGTCTGCTCCCCGACACCCCCGACGGTGTGCCCACGGCCCGGAGCCTTGGAGGATCTGGTGGGTTCCCGGCGCTCGGGCTGGTGGCTTGGCCATCGTCCAGTCAATGGCAACGGCAGACAGGAATGTCTGCCTGCACTCCGGGCCGTCACCCGGTCGGAGTCGGGAATCTGTTGGAGGCCTTGGGCATCGCCCACAGCCTTCCCGCGTTTCGTGTCAGCTACTCAGACTTCCGACGGCGCCTCCACCGGCCGCTTCCACACCGGCAGCCGGCGCTTGATCTGGTCGAGCCACCAACGGCAGCGGTCGATCGCCTCGGCGCTGTGGGCCGACTGCACCCGGATCGCCAGTGAGGCCACCCCCACGGGGACAAATCCAAGCCGGTGATGGATCCACACCCGCGCCGACGCTCGCGCCGACGGCCCGCCCTCTTCAGGGTTTCCGGTGTCGGCCCCAGCCGCTGCGGCGAACGCCTCGGCATGATCCCGTATCAGCCGCCTCATCTCCGCTTCCGCCATCGCCGGGTAGGCGCTGTAGTCGATGCCGGCCAGTCGCGTCCCGCCCTCCATCTCGCGCACCACGCCGAGGAACTCGACCGCCGCCCCGTGCCCACGGTCGAAGTCAGCCGTCGGGGGCGGAACCGGCTGTTCCGAAATGTTCCAGTGAATTTCCGCCTTCGCCATTTACAACCAGATTGATGCGACTACACTGCCGGTCCTCCGGCCCCGGTCAAGGCCCGGGCGCACCTTCCGGACCTGCCGCCCCGGCCGGCCCACGGGCGGTTTTCGGGCTCCGTTCCCCGGCAATTTTCCGATCCAACAAGCATCAATCATTATGAGCCAGCCAACATCTGAATTGAGCGATTTCGGCCTGATCGGCCTCGCGGTCATGGGCCAGAACCTTGTGCTGAACGTCGAGTCGCGCGGCTTCCGCGTGTCGGTGTTCAACCGCACCACGGCGGTGACCGAAAAATTCGTCGCCGACAATCCGGGCCGCAACCTGGTTGGCACCACCACCCTGGAGGAGTTCGTGCAGAGCCTGGAGCGGCCGCGCAAGGTCCAGATCATGGTCAAGGCCGGTGGACCGGTCGACGCGGTGATCGCGCAGTTGGTGCCGCTGCTGGAAGAGGGCGACATCATCATCGACGGCGGCAACTCGCTCTACACCGACACCGAGCGCCGCGACAAGGAGCTGGCCGCCAAGGGCCTGCGGTTCATCGGTGCCGGCGTTTCCGGCGGCGAGGAGGGCGCCCTCAAGGGGCCCTCGATCATGCCCGGCGGCCCCGCCAGCACCTGGGAGGTGATGCAGCCGATCTACGAGGCCATCGCTGCCAAGGTCGACGGCGTGCCCTGCGTGACCCACATCGGGCCCGGTGGCGCCGGTCACTACGTCAAGATGGTGCACAACGGCATCGAATACGGCGACATGCAGCTGATCTGCGAGGCCTACAACATCTTCAATGCCGCCGGCTTCAGTGCCGAGGAAATGGCCGCGGTGTTCGAGGAGTGGAACAGCGGCGACCTCGAGAGCTATCTGATCCAGATCACCGCCAAGATTTTCGGGGAGAAGGACGCCGAGACCGGGCAACCGATCATCGATGTCATCCTCGACAAGGCCGGTCAGAAGGGCACCGGCCAGTGGACCCTGATGAACGCGGTCGAGAACACGGTGGTGATTTCCACCATCAACGCCGCGGTCGAGGCCCGCATCCTGTCCTCGATGAAGGACCAGCGGGTGGCCGCCTCGGCCCATCTGGAGGGGCCCAAGCCGGCGATCGATCTGGCGCGCGAGGAACTGGTGACCAAGGTGCGCGACGCGCTCTACGCCTCCAAGATCATCTCCTATGCCCAGGGTCTCGACCTGATCCGCACCATGGGAGAGAAGCAGGGATGGAACCTCGACCTGGGCGCCATCGCCCGCATCTGGCGTGGCGGCTGCATCATCCGCGCCCGCTTCCTCAACCGCATCACCGAGGCCTACGAGCGCGAGGCCGGCCTGGCCAACCTGATGCTCGACCCGTTCTTCAAGGACGTGCTCAACAGCACCCAGCGCAACTGGCGCGAGGTGGTTGCCCTGGCGGTGTCCAACGGCATCGCCGTGCCGGCCTTCAGCGCCAGCCTCAGCTACTACGACAGCTACCGTTCCGAGCGCCTGCCGGCCAACCTGTTGCAGGCCCAGCGCGATTTCTTCGGCGCCCACACCTACGAGCGGGTGGACAAGCCCGCGGGCGAATGGTTCCACACCCGCTGGCCGGAAGTCATCGGGTGACGGTCGGTGTGGCACGCCAGGTCACCCGACGCGGCCGGGGAAATCCGGCAGCCTCGCCGAGCGTTCGCAGGTCTCCATGCCGTCGGCATGAAAAAACCGGATGACTCCGTCCCGGTCGCAAATCCAGACCTCGGCGGCGCCCTCTTCAAAGTAAAGCGCCCGCTTCTCGTCGAGTTCGCTGCGGGTGTTGCGCGGGGAGACCACCTCGATGCAGATCTCCGGCGCCTCGCGAAAGCAGGAGCGCCCGCCAAGCCGGTCCCAGACGTCCGCCGAACACCACGCCACGTCGATCACCTTGACCCCAAGACGGGTCGAGAGGGCGCACTCGGTGATGACCCGGCCCTGTGGCAGGAGTGATCGCAGCAAGTAGGCGATTTCACTCTGTCGATGGCCATGGCTGGGAGCGGGTGGCGGGGACATGATCATCTGCCCGTGGCGGTCGGTCTCGACCCGGAAGTCGAGCGCCGCGAGCACCGGATCGTCCACCAGCCGATCCCAAAGCGCGAGATTAAAAGCGTGGTAATCGGTTTCCGCCAACTCGGTTTCCGGATACTCCAGCACGGTGCTCACGGTGGCAGAATACGCCAATGCCGCCGCGCCCGCAACGGGCACGGTGGCATTGTGTGGTCGGTTCCGGCGGGGCGGATCCGCTTGCAGCACGCCCGCCGTCAGGAAATCTCCGGCAGCTTGAACTCGTCGCGGTAGACCCCGGCGTCGAGCGCCTTCGCTGCGTCGGCGAATTCGCCGCGGAACTCCTCGGTCTCGGGATCGAGTTCCAGCCACGGGCCCACCACCGGCGGCGCCTGTGAGGGATCGATGCCGTTGGCCTCGAGGTTGGCGAGGAAATTTTCGTAGGTCTCCTGGCCGACCTTGTCGCCCTGCAGCCGCTCGCGGACCTCGTTCGGGTCCAGTTCCTTGCCCAACCGGTAGGACAGGTTGGCCAGGTGCGCGAGGCCGCCGGCCAGGTGACCGTGCAACAGGTCCAGCTGCGGGTCCTCCAACTTGCCCGCGCGGATGGCGCCCAGCCAGTTGGCCAAGTGCGATCCGCCGCCGGTCATGGAGAAGCTCTCCACTTCCTTGCCGTCGCTGTCGTAGGCCTTGCCGCCGATCACGTGGCCGCCTTCGCAGTGAATCACGTTGCCAACCCGCACCCCCTTGTAGACCGGCATCACCCGCCAGTCCATCTCGCGCATCGGCAGGCCGCGGTTGTCGAACAGCAGCGGCACCGGTTGGTAATCGAAAAACGCCAGCTGGTTGTTGGCGGTCTCGCCGTCGTCCTCGTAGCCCCAGCGCTGTCCCAGACTCATCACGCGCGGGGGCAATACCGGCTGGTTGAGCGGCCAGCGCGCCACGTCGAGCTGATGCGGTCCCTGGTTGCCGATGTCGCCGTTGCCGAAATCCCACTGCCAGTGCCAGTCATAGTGGAACTGGCGCCGGTTCACCGGAGTCATCTCGCGCGGGCCGCACCACAGGTTGTAGTCCACCGTCGACGGCGCTTCCTTGGGTTCGCCGACGCTGCCGATGCTCTGGCGCGCCTTGTAGTTCAAGCCGCGCGACAGCACCACCTCGCCCAGCGGTTTGTCCTGCAGCCACTCCATGATCCGGTGCCAACCGGTGTCCGATCGGCCCTGCTGGCCGTGGGTCACCACCAGCTCGGGTCGCCTGCGCGCGCCCTCCACCAGCTTGCGTCCCTCGTGGATGTTGTGGGCGACCGGCTTTTCCACATAGACATGCTTGCCGTGGGCGATCGCGGTCAGGGCGATCAGGGTGTGGGTGTGGTTCGGCGTGGCGATCATCACCCCGTCGATGTCCGGGTCCTGGCACAACTCGCGGTAGTCGGTGTAGACCTTGGGCTCGATATTCTGGCCCTTGAGGTCGGCCACGCGGCGGTCGATCACCGCCTGATCCACGTCACAGATCGCCGCCAGCCGGGCGCCGCTGGCGCCGACCACCCGGTTGATGTGACCGCCGCCCTGGCTGCGGAACCCGATCACCGCGATCCGCAGGTCGCCGTTGGCCCCCTGGACGTTGGCCCATGAGCGGGCGCTGAGCGATCCCGCTCCCAGCCCGGCGAGACCGGCGGCGGCGGTGGTCTTGAGGAAACGGCGGCGACTGGTGGTGGTGCCTGCGGAACGGGAATGGGTCTTCATGGTGCTGCGGGGTTGAATCCAGGTCGGTTTGGACCGGACGGAACTGAACGGGAACGGTAAACGGTGATGGGGCAGCCGGCGGGCGGCGGCACGGGGTGATTGCGGTGAACGTGGTCGATTGAAGCTAAAACGGGGTCGAGACAGGGAGCCTGTCGCCGTGGTGACCGCCCCTCAACCGCCCGCCGACCCAGCCCGGGCCGGGGTCAGGGGTCAGGTCAGCGGCCGCGATAGTCGTCATACAGCGCGTCGACCGCCTCGCTGTCGAGTTCGCCCTCGGCAAACACGAACCGATAGCCCAGCGTCAGGCTCTCGCCCGGCGCGATCCGGGTCTCGGCCCGCTCGACATTCGAATCGAAGTCGCGCGCGCCGAACGGGTTGGCGGCGAACAACCCGTAGGTGCGGGCGTGCCAGTAGGTCGGGTGCACGAAGTTGTCCGGGTGATCGAAGAACGCGATCGACACCTTCTCGCCCTCGGCGTCGGGGCCGGTGACCGTCACCCAGCGGGCGCGCTTGCCCCAGGCGTCGTTGTTTTCCTGGCCCTCGCTGTTGAACATGTGGCCGTCGCCGTCGCGTCCGGTCAGCGTTTGCGCCAGCCGGAGCGCCATGGTGCCCTCCTTGGTGTCGCCAAACACGACGCCCGAGCCCTCGGTCGGCGCCACCAGCTCAATGTTCCAGTCCATCGTCACCGGGCCGTCCTCATGGGCGGTGATGGTGACGGTGCGCGCCTCCTCGACCACCACCGTGCCGTCGTCGTCGACCCAATGGTTGCGGGTGCCGATGACTGCCGTGTTGCCTGCGGCCTCGGCCTTGGTGACCTCGACCACCTGGATCTCGGTCTTGTGCCAGAAGTCGTGGCCGTTCACGTCGCCGTGGCAGAACCACACCCCGATGTGGTGCGGGTGATCCTGACGTTCGTCGGGGTTGGAGTCATCGACCGGCCACTGCCGGGTCAGGTGGGTGCCGCGCGGGGTCATCACCGGGAAGAAGTAGGGGCGCGCAATGTCCTCGCCAAACCGGTATTCGGTGAACAACCGGCCGCCGAGATGGACCGAGACGCGGTTGTCGGTGGTTTCGACGCTGACTTCCGGGGCCGCCTGGGCGGCGGTGCCCGGACCGTGGAGGGCCGTCAGGCCGACGGCCGCGGCCAACACGGCGGCGGCGATGAATCGGGGACGGATGGGGGAAAACTGGTGCATGGAAACGGATCTGTTGTGGTTGGAACGGGGATTGGCTGTGTGGGGCGCGGGATCGATCCGGGCGGACCGACCGGCCGACTCCGGGCGGGGTTGCTGGCGGTCGCCTGATGGCGGACGCCCCCGCAAAGAGGACAGCCGCCGGTGCCGGAACGCGGGTTTCATGTCAACGTCGCCGGGTTGCTTGATCATTCAAGTGCTTTCCCTGCCGCCCCCGCCTGCCGCCCCCTTTGAAGCACTGAAGCGTTCAAACTCGAGGTTGACGCGGGCACCCTGCCTGACCACCGTGAGGTTACCATGATCACCACATCCCCACGATTGATCGCGCTCGCCGCCGCCACCGCCACCGTCGCGGTGGGCGTGCTCGGCCAGGCGCAGGTCTCCGCCCAGAATTTCAGCTGGCACGACGAGGAAGGCCAGTATCGCGACCTGTTGTTCGGCGACCGCCCGGTGGCCCGCTACATGTATGAGGCCCTCGACACCTCGTCCGACGAGGCCCGCGAGCGCACCTACAAGCCGTTCCACCACATCTACGACTGGGCCGGCGAGGACTTCATCACCAAGGGTGCCGGCGGCCGCTTCACTCATCACCGCGGCATCTACCACGGCTTCAACCAGATCACCTACACCCGCGAGGACGGCAGCACCGGCCGCGCCGACACCTGGCACGCGCGCGGCGACGCGTATCAGGAACACATCGACTTCGTCTCCCAGGAGGCCGGCGCCACCAGCGCCTCGCAGACCACCACCATCGGCTGGCACGGGGAGAACGGCGAGAAATTCGCCACCGAGGAGCGCACGCTGGCCTTTTCCTACAACGACGACGGCGACCTGGTGGTTGACTTCAAGGCCACGCTCTCGACCGACCTGCCCAAGGTGGTGCTCGACGGCGACGCCCAGCACGCCGGGGTCCAGTTCCGCGCCCACAACGACGTCGACGGCAACAGCGGGCAGAGCTACTACATCCGGCCGGACGGCATCGGCAATCCCGGCCAGGAGCGCAACCCGGACAACAACCCCGACAAGGAGCGCAACCCCGGCACGTTCGACCTCGACTACCACGTGCTGAGCTACGCGCTCGGCGACGACCGCTACAGCGTGGCTTACTTCGTCCACGAGGACAACCCGCGGCCGTCCTGGCACAGCGAGCGCGCCTACGGACGCTTCGGTTCCTACTTCATCACCGAGTTCACCAAGGACGAGCCGCTGACGGTCCAGTTCCGCTTCGTGATCCGCAAGGGCGAGTTCACCCAGGACGAAGCGGCCGCGCTGGCGGCGCAGTATTGATCCGCTCCGTCCGGGCGGCGCGTCACGCGTTCAGCCGGGACCAGGACAACCGGGATGGCGCTCGTCGCCATCCCGGTTTTTTTGTCCCGCCGGCTGCCGCGGCTGCCACGGCTCCAGGCCTGTTCGGTTCCCTCCGGATGCGCTTGACTCGGGTGCCCGCGCCGCGGACCATGGGAGGGGCGCCAGCGAAGCGCGGCATCGCCGCGCCTGCCCGACGCGTAGAATGGACGCGGCAGCCGCTGGCGGCGGCCCATCTTTGACAAATCCATTGCACTTTGACCGAAGGAACGGTCCGGCCTGCCCCGGCGCCACGGCGCCTGCAGGCCACCGTTCCAACGCTTTCCTGCCGTGTTCGCGGCGAGGTGGCAACCAAAGGGCCCGAACCGATGTATCCTGAGCGGGAGACCACGGGAGCCCGGGCGATGTCAGGCCTTCACTGGAAGGCAGACTCCGGGCGCAACCGGTCACCCACCTGTTGAGGTCAGGGAACGTGAGCCCATTCCGCCACCCGACGGCATGCGCGGGGCCAGCGCCCCGTGGTGATTTCATCACTGCGGGGCGCTTTTTGCGGGTTCGGGAGAGGGAAGCCACGGTGTCAAGGTCATGGCTCGGTGCGTGGACCGGCCTGGGTCCGTGATTCGCAGGGGCGGAAGGAGTCGGAAAGGAATCAGGCGCAGGGAACGAGCCCTCTCCTCTGCGGTCGCTGCGCTGACGGGACCGGATCAACCGGGGCGTCAGGGGGGTCAGGGGGGTGACGTGGACCGCCCGGACCGCCGAACCGCCGGACCGCTGTGAAGCACGGTTTGGCGCCAATCTCTCCCACCTCGTCCGGCTCAGTCGGAATCGAGGGAGGTGAGCCGCGCGCCCCAGCGGGGCGGCACTTCGGGGCGGCTGCGCTCGACGACTTCCAACTCAAGGCTGAGGGAGGATTCGCCATCGTCGGGATGCAGGGGCACGGCGACGCGTTCGTTGGGCGTGTTGCGCCACAGGTAGTCGCGCTCGCCGCGATGGGTCTCGGAGGTCTCACCAAACCACCAGGCGCGCGACCTGGCGAGCGTCACCTCGGCCTCGATGCGCACGGGGTCGCGCGGGTTGACGAAAAACACGTTGCTCTCGCCCCGGCTGTCGGGGTCCTGCAACTCGTCGCCGGCCAGCTCGAACCGCGCCACCTCGCGGCGCCCGGCCTGGACCACCACCTCGGCGCGGCTGTGGGCGGCCAGCACGTCTTCGTCGGCGGCCAGCGCGATGGCGGTCTGCACCTGCACCAGCTGCTGGTTCATCCAATCCTCCAGCGCCGGCCGCATGAGGCGGTCGATGCCGGGGTTTTCGAGGTATTCGAGCGCGGCGGCGGTGGAGGGGTCGGCGCGGACCTGTTCGTAGGCGCGGTGGTCGGCCTCGGCGCGGTCGAGGGCGGCGAAGCCCTTTTTGATCATGTCAGGCAAAACGGCGGGGGCCGGGCCGGAGCGAGCGGCCTCGTGCAACGCGGCCAGCTGCGCGCCGGCACCGTCGAAATCCGGCGGCGACGCCTGCAGGCGGTCGTTGAGCAACGCCACCAGGGCGGCCTCGATGTCGGCCAGGCGGGCGTCGAGCGCGGCCTCGATGGGGCCGGGCGGGACGGCGTCGAGGGCGCGCAGGTGCTCGCGCAACGAGCCCGGGTCGCCGGCACTGATCGCGCGTGCCATGGAATCGAGCAGGCGCTGGTGGCTGGCCTCGATCAGGTCGTCGATGGCGCGGCGCACGGGGGCCAGCGCGCGGGTGTCGCCGGTGGCCTCCCGGCAGTGGCGCAGATGGCCGTGGAGGGAGGCGAAGCGGCCGGGCTCGGCGGCCTGCCGGGCCAGCTGGTCGGCCGCCGCACCCAACCGGTCGTGGTGCCAGGTCAGGGCCTGCAGAACCGCGTCCTCGGGCAGTTCCGCCAGCGCGGCGGCGGCGGACTCGAAAGCCTCCCGCTGGCGCGCGGCCAGCGCCTCGATCATGGTGAGGGTGAGACGACCGGCCCGCAGCGCCTGGCGCGCGCGCCGCAGGTCGTCGTCGTCGTCGCCACCGGCATGGGCGTAGTGTTGCTCGAACTCGTCGATCAACTGGTCCAGACCGGCGGTCGCCGGAGGTTGCCGTGCGGGGTCGGCGAGGGCGGCGGTGAATTGCCGTGCCAGCAGTTCGCGGCGCCGGGTCCCGGCTTGCCGGCGCAGTTCGGCGGCCTCACGCTTGGTCAAGCCGGTGGCGCGCAGGACGAGGTGGCGATACCAGGGGCTGCGCTCGTAGCGGCGCAAGGTGTCGAGAGCCTGGTGAAACGGTTCGGCCGGGGTTTCCAGCCGGACCGGCTCGACCGCGCGGCGGGCGGCGGCGATCTCATGGTGGTTGGTCAGCAGGTCGGCGGCGGCGAGCAGCAGCAGGGTGGCGGCGGCGGCGGTGACGGCGCGCACGGTGCGCGTGAGCCCGCGGTGGCGGCGCTCGGCGGCGACGGTTTTGGCCTTGAGCATCGACGCCAGTTCGTCGACCTGGCGGACGACGGGGAGGTCGTGGGCGGCGTCGGCGCGAAGTTGTTCCAGCGCCGGTCCGAGCGCGGCCGCGTCCGGGTCGTTGAAGCGGTCTGCGCGACCGCTGAGCAGGGCGGCGAAGGAGCGGACGAGGCCGCGGCGCATGTGGTCGGGGGCGGTCAGAGGAGCCAGCTGCCGGATCCGCGACTGCAGCGTTTCGAGTTGTTGCCCGAGTCGTTGCCGGCGTCGCTCGAGGGCGCGGCCGGCGAGCCACTGCAGGGCTTGCAGGCGCGGGGTGGTGGTGGTCTTGACAGGATGGTCGGCCGGGTGGTTCGCAGGAGCCGGGCCGGGGGGCCAGCTGGCGACCTCCGGGAACAGCGATCCGAGGGCGGCGGTGAAGTCCGCGAGCCCGGGAGTCTCGGCGCCGGGGTCGCGGGCCTCGCCTGCCAACACGGCCACCGGCGGCGGGTCGGCGGGGCCGGCCAGCAGGGCGAGGGCGTGCAGCAGCGGCTGCCAGTGCTGTCCGGCGCGCGGCGGCGGCAGGATGAGGAAGGCCTCCGCCCCCCGCAGCACCTGCTGCAGCGCGCCCGAGCAGGGGTCGTTCAGTTGTTCCAGCAGGGCGCCGTCGTAGTCGACCAGTTCCACCAGCGCGCTGTCGCCTTGAGGCAAGGCCAGTTGAAACACGAACCGCTGCAGCCCGGGGCTGTCGCTGCCGGTCGGGGCGGGGGCGTCGCCCCGGGCAAGGGCGGCGACGGCGTTGCGGATGGCGTGGTTGCCGGCGGCGAATTCCTCTTTCAAGCGGCGCACGCGGCGCGGCGGCAGGTCGCGCGGTTGATCGGCGTTGGGCAGCCATTCGTGGCGCAGGACGAGGGGCTGGCGGTCGGCCGCACCGGGCGGCGGCGGTGTGGCGAGGGCGGCCAGCAGGCTGGTCTTGCCGGCACCGCGCAAGCCGACCAGGCCGAGCCGCAGCACCGGCCGGTCGTAGAGCGGTTGGAGGCCGTGGTCGGGTTCGACCGGCGCCAGGGTCACCGGGGTTTCGGCGGCCGGTCCGGGCTCGGGCACGGTGGTGGCGGCGCATTCGACCTGGCAGGTGCCGATGAAGAAGCGCAGCCCGGGGCGCAGTTCGAGGCGGTCGCACAGCGACTGGTCGTCACGCGCCAGGTGTTCGGGTTCGACGGCGACCACGTGGAGGCGGTGGTCGGTTTGGCGGATGAGGGCGTGCAGGCGGGCGACGCCGGCTTGATCGAGCACGATGTCGTTGGCCGGCCCGCTGCCGATCTTGAGCCCGTGCCGGGCGACGACGGCGCGGTGATCGAGGTGGAGGATCAGCCTGGTGTCGGGGTCCATGGTCGCCGCGGCTTGCCGGGTGGTGGTTGGAACGGCCCAAGTTGGCGGAAGGCCAGCAGCAGCGCAATCAGATAGGCGGCGAGCAGGGCCAGCAGGTGGAGCCACTCGAGGCGGAAGCGGTGTTTCTGGACCGCGGCCCAGTCGTCGTTGTGGACCAGTTGCAGGTGGGTGGGGGCGGCGGCCTCGAGCAGGTTGACCGCCGGTCGGGAGATGAGCGGCAGCGACATGGCGAGGTGAACATGGTGGGCGCGGTTGGGTTCGGTGGTGGACCGGCGGCCGTCGAGGGTGGTGGCCAGCGGGTTGTAGCCGGCGCCGTCGTGGTAGCTACCGCGCGGGTCCTGATAGGCGGCGATGTTGAACAACAGGTGGGGAATGAGCAGCAGCGGCAGCAGGCTGACGGCAAAGCTTTCGCTGCGGGACACGGCGGAGATGACGAGGCCGACCACGGCGCCGGCGGTGATCATGGCCCACAACACGAGGATGAGGGTAAAGACGGCGGCGGGGGCGGAGAACGGGTCTGCCAGGCGCAGGCCGAACGGCGCCAGCAGGTGGGGCAGCAGCAGGGCGAGGACGAGGATCAGGGCCTGCGGCAGGGCGACGGCGGCACCAAGCGCGACCTTGCCGCCGAGGTAACCGAGCGGGGTGAGGCCGTGCTTGTGCTCGCGGCGGACGTGGGCGGTTTCGCCGACGATTTCGCGCACGGTGAGGGTCATGCCGAGCCAGAGGGCGGCGAGCACGGCGAACAGGTGGGTGTTGACAAGGAACACGCGGTTGATGCCGAACTCCGGTTCGAGCGCCTGGGAGAGGAAGATCAGCAGGCCGATGAGGGCGGGCAGCAGCAGGGTGAGGCGGGCGTTGAGCCGGTTGCGCGCCAGGGTGCGGGCCGAGCGCTCCAGCACCAGCCAAGCCTGACCCAGCAACAATCCGGGCGGCGCGTGGTCGGGGGTGGCGGCCGGGGCGGCGGGAGCGAGGTCGGTGGCCGGCGCGGCCGGCGGTCCGGGAGCCCGCACGCAGAGGTGCTGGCCGGGCAGCCGGAAGGCGTCGGCCAACCGCGCCAGCCCCAGCGCCTCGCGCATGATCCGTTCGTCGGCCTCGCCGTGATAGGCAATGGACGGGCCGGGATCGCGCGGATCGAGCGTGCGCAGGAGGATGACGGTGCGGAAGTCGCGCAGGGTTTCCAGCGCGTGGGTGACACAGATGATGGTGGTGCGGCGGGACAGGGCGGCCAGTAGTTCCATGATCGCCTGCTGGCTGGCCTGGTCGAGCCCGGAGGTGGGTTCGTCGAGCACCAGGATGTCGGGCGTGGTGAGCAGTTCGAGGGCGACATTGACCCGCCGGCGCTGGCCGCCGGAGAGGGCGTCGACGCGCTGGTGGCGGGCGTCGACAAGGTCGGCGCCGCACCTGGCGAGCACCTCTTCGATGATGGTCAGGATCCGGTCCTGATCGAGTGCGGGCTGCTCGATGGCGAGCCGGTGGCGGAGGTTTTCGTGCACGGTCAGGCTGGCGTGGAGGATGTCCTGCTGGGGCACGTGACCGATGCGGGCGTGGCGACTGGTTTCGACCGTGCCGGTGTCGGGTTGGATCTCGCCGAGGATCGCCTTGATCAGGGTGGATTTGCCGCAGCCGCTGGGGCCGAGGATGCCGATCATCGACCGGCTTTCGATCAGCAGGTCGAGCCGGTGCAGCACGGGGCGGTCGTGGTAGCGGAACGAGACGTCATGGAACCGCACCTCGCCGCGGTCGGCGAGCGGTGTCAGCGAGTGGCCGCTGAATTCAAGCAGGTGGCGGCCGAGGCGGATGACGTCGCCGGAGACCAGCGGCGCGCGCTGGATCTCGACGCCGTTGACCTCGGTCAGGTGACCGCGGTCGGCGGCCTCGATGACCACCTGGCCGTCGCGAAGGCGCAGGCGGGCGTGGTTGTCGCCGACGCCGGGGCCTGGTTCGAGGTGCAGGTCGGCCCCGGCGGAGCTGCCGATCACCAATCCGTGCGGCGCCTGGTCCCAGTCGAGGTTCATGATGGCCGCGGTGCGATGCGGTGCGCGCGCCGGCCACCGCGGCGGCGGTCGGGTAGTTTTGTCAGTCGAGGATGCGCAGGGTGTATTCCACCCGCGCCTTGGGCACCTGGCCGCTGGCGGAGGTGTCGAAGATCCAGCCCTCGTCCAGCCGGGTGGCGTCGATCGAGCCCTCGAGCGCCA
>SKLO01000527.1 GCA_007123195.1 Verrucomicrobiales bacterium
CCCCCCTCCATAGGCGCTCCGCGCCGGTTCATCGTCCCCCGCGCCAGCGTCCGCACCTTTCAGCATTTCAGCTTTTCCGGCAGCGTTAAAGCAGCCAGCCGCCGACCGCGGCGGCGGCGATCACCACCAGCCAGGCGGGCAGGCGGAACCCCTGCAGCATGATCCAGGCGAGCAGCACCACGGCGAACGCGGCCGGCTTTGGCACGCCGAAAGTCCAGATCGGATGGTAGAGCGCGGCCAGCAACAGGCCGACCACGGTGGCGTTGGCCCCCATCAGGCCGGCCCGCACGGGAGCGATGCGGCGCAGGCCTTCCCATGCGGGCAGGATGCCGAGCAACAACAGCATCGAAGGCACAAACAACGCCGCCAGGCACCACAGGCCGCCCTTCCAGCCGGTCGGATCCATTTGCATCACCGTCCCGAGGTAGCCGGCAAAACTGAACAGCGGGCCGGGCACCGCCTGGGCCAGGCCGTAGCCGGCGACAAACGCGCTGGGATCCACCATGCCGCCGCCGACCGTTTCCCGGTCGAGCAGCGGAAGCACCACGTGGCCGCCGCCGAACACCAGCGATCCGGCCCGGTAGAAGCTGTCGAACTGGCGCAGCCAGCCGGAATCGAACTCGAGCGCGATCATGGGCAAGCCGACCAGCAGGCTGAAGAACGCGGTCAGACAGTAGCGGGCGATCCGCGGATGCACCCCGCGCACAGTGAGCCCGGCCGGCTCGGCCGGCTCGGTGGCCGGCTCGTCGTCGCCGGGCAGGGGGCGCGCCGGCTGCGATTCCAGCGCCGCGTCCACCTGCTCGCGCCCCTGCTGCCGGAACCACCAGCAGCCGAACAAGCCACCGAGCGCGATCAGCAGCGGCGGCAGCAAGGCGAAGGGCAGCAGGGCCAGCGTGGCGGCGGTCAGCAGCGCGAGGGTCAGGCGCGTGCGATCCGGGCACAAGCTGCGGCCCATGTGCCACACTGCCTGGGCGACCACCGCCACGGCCGCCGCCTTGAGCCCCGCCAGCACGCCGCCGAAGCGGGCGGGATCCAGCGCCAGCACGCCGTAGCCGGCGGCGATCATCAGCAGCGCCGACGGCAGGGTGAAGCCGGTGAAGGCGGCCAGCGCGCCGAGCGATCCGGCCCGGCGCACGCCGATGCCCATGCCGATCTGGCTGCTGGTCGGCCCTGGCAGGAACTGGCACAGCGCCACCAGGTCGGCGTAATCGCGCTCGGTCAGCCAGCGCAGGCGTTGCACGTAGGCCTCGCGGAAGTAGGCCAGGTGGGCGACCGGCCCGCCGAACGAGGTGCAACCCAGCCGCAGCGACACCAGGAACACCTGCACCAGGGCCAGCGGCAGTGGCAGCAACGGCGCCGGCGCCCCCGGATCGGGATCGTCAGGGGCGGTGGCTGGCTGGCCGGGTCCGGTGGGCTGCATGCGGCCACCGATCCACGGCCGGACCGGCGGCGCAAGGACGGATCCGCCTCCGCCCGCGGCCACCGCCGGCCGCCGCCGAGGATCCGTGCCAGATGATCCGGCGCGGCTATTCACATTCGCGGATTCACGTATTGACCTGCCATCACGACATTCGCAGGGATTCACCGCACCGGCGGCTTGAGTTGTCTCTTTGAAAAAGACCAAATAGTCTTATACTCTCTTTAATGCAAGGACAATATGCCGACACCTTGGGGGAAAAACTCGCCAACGGGCTCGCCTCGCCGCCCCCGGCGCTGACGCGACGGGAAATCCGTCTGCCGGGTCTTCCAGACAAGGCCGTCGCCGTCATCGGCATGCGGCGCAGTGGCAAGACCTGCTTCCTCTGGCAGTGCCTCGCTGACCAGCTCGCGGACGGTGCCCCGCGCGAATCGCTGGTGTTTCTGAATTTTGAGGACGATCGCCTGGCAGGGATGGACGCCTCGGGGTTGGCCTATCTGCTGGAGGAATACTACCGGCTTCATCCCGGGATGCGTGACCGGCACCCGGTCAGCTTCTTCCTCGATGAGATCCAGCTGGTGCCCGGCTGGGAAACCTTCGCCCGCCGGGTGCTGGACAGCGAGCGGGTGCGGCTGTTTCTCTCCGGGTCCTCGGCCTCGATGCTGAGCCGCGAGGTTGCCACCAGCATGCGCGGCCGGGCCATGGAAGTGACCGTCTTTCCGTTCAGCTTCCGCGAGGTACTCGCTCATCAGGGGCTGCTCCCGTACAAACCATGGAATCTGCTGCCCAAGGCCCGGCGCTCTGTGCTCGAAAAGGCCTTTCGCGACTACCTGGTCATCGGCGGTTTTCCAGAGGCCCAGGGAATCGAGATTCGCGACCGCCGCCCGCTGCTCCAGGGCTACATTGATGTCGCCGTGCTGCGGGATGTGATCGAGCGACACGCCGTCTCCAACCCCGTCGCGCTACGCTGGCTCCAGCGGCATCTGCTCGGCAACCCCGCCGCCCCCTTCAGCATTCAGAAATTCCACGACGCGCTCAAGTCCCAGGGCCTGCCTGTGGCCAAGAACAGTCTGCACGCCTTTCTGGCCCACTTCGAGGACGCCTTCCTGATCCGCACCACCTCACTGTTCACCGCCTCGGAGCGCCGGCGCATGGTCAACCCGCGCAAGGCCTATCCCATCGATCCCGGACTCATTCCCATCTACGAGCGGGCGGGCCGCGCCAATCTCGGCCACGCCCTGGAAACCGCCGTGCTGATCGAACTGCAGCGCCGCGGCTGCGAGGTCCACTACCTGCGCACGGACGGCGGCCACGAGGTTGACTTCCACGCCGTGGATGCCGAAGGCCGAACCCTGCTCGTGCAGGTCTGCGCCGACGCCACCGATCCTTCCACCCTTGCGCGCGAGACCCGTTCGCTCGTCGAGGCGGGCGCGGCATTCCCCGAGGCCCGCCGTCTGCTGATGCTGCCCGACCCCCTCTCCGCCCCCGGCCCGGCCCCGGCCGAGATCGAAACCCTGGCGGCGCTCCCCTGGTTACTCGAAACCCCGGAGTAGGCACCGCCCACCCGTTTCCCTTACCCACCATTCATGGTCACCAACCAACTCAAATCCAAGATCGACGCCCTGTGGCTGGAGTTTCACTCCGGCGGCATCACCAATCCCATCACCGTCAACGGTGCAGGCAGAATCTCTGTAAACCGCACGAGACAGCCATCGGCAAGGCTCATCGGCACGGCGCCACAGTTGTCGAGCAGATCGAGAACCGAAGTGAATTCTTGCTCTCCCAGCGAAGCAATCCGCAAGGCGCCGCGGCGGCCGGCGTTCAGGCAACGAACGATTAGGCAGGCGGCACGAAACGTCAAGCGGCCGTAGTGAGGGAATAAACGAAATCGCTGACGGCGCGGCGGAAGGCCTCGTTTTCAGCGAACTGCTTGTAGACCTCGGTGTCGTCTTTGAGCAGGGACAGCATGACCCTCTGCAAGACTTTGTCATGCTCGATCCGAGCCGCTCCCGGCGTGTTATCACGGGCGTTGCGGAAGGACGGATCGGACGCCACCTGGGGCGCGATGTCGTCCTTAATGCGGCGGAAAATGCGGTCGGTATCCTTGAACAGAGTACCGAACTGCTCGTTGAATGATTTCAAGATGTTGCTCAGCCGGTCCAGTTCCGGTTCTGGCTTGCGACCGCCCCCGGTGGTCGGCACTGGCTCCAACTCGGCATCTTCGTCGCTCGATGAAATCTGAATCGCCTGCCGCTTCTCGACCCGGTAACTGTCCATGTCGATGGATTCGAGAATGCCCTTGGCCAGGTCCTGCTCCTCGGGGGCCGGTAGTTTCGGGAGCAGCAGATTGAGCAGGATCGAGAGCTTCTCCCAGTCGCGATTGCTGTAGGGAAGGATCGATCCCAGGAAATCGTAGGTGCGGGTGAACGCCTTGGCCTTGCCCTTGAAGTCCACCTGACCGTCCTCGTCCAATTGCTCCTTGTAGTGGGCTACCAGCAGATCCAGCAATGGATCAAGCTGATCCCGATCAGCTCCAGCCAGGAACAAATCCACCACCTGGTCAATGTCCTGCTGATCGTAAACCTCCGCTTGGTCGAGTGATTGTTTGAGGTCGTGGAGTTTGTTCGGGTCCGTTTCCTCGCTCAGCAGGGTGGTCCGGTAGTAGGCTGAGAAGGCGTCGGTGATGGCGTCGGCGTTGTTCTGGAAGTCGAGGATGAACACGTCCCGTTTTTCCGGGTGGGCGCGGTTCAGGCGTGAGAGCGTTTGCACCGCCTTGATCCCGGACAGGGCCTTGTCGACATACATGGTGTGCAGCAGAGGCTCGTCGTAGCCGGTCTGAAATTTGTCGGCACAGATCAGGAATCGATAGGGTTCCTGCTGGATCATGTC
The DNA here is from genome assembly GCA_007123195.1 of Verrucomicrobiales bacterium. Classification (GTDB taxonomy): domain Bacteria; phylum Verrucomicrobiota; class Verrucomicrobiia; order Verrucomicrobiales; family SKLO01; genus SKLO01. The sequence goes on from SKLO01000527.1 coordinate 4,307, forward strand.
GGCGATTTCGTTGCTTGGAAACCCGTTGAGCGAGGCTTCGGTGACATGATCACCGAGATACTCGTGTTCGCCGGAGAACGCGACGATGGTCTGGTAAGGGCTTTTGCGCTCAAGCAGGTAGGCCTTGAAGGCGTGGAAGTATTGGATGGCCCGTTCAATGCCGCTGCACACGACCATGGCACGGGCCTTGCCGCCGATCTTGCCGGGGGCGAGCACGTGATTGTGGAAGTGGTCGACCATGATCTCCGCTTTCAACCGGATGGCGTGTTCGTGGCTTTCGACGTAG
>SKLO01000573.1 GCA_007123195.1 Verrucomicrobiales bacterium
CTGAGCGATCCGGGATTGCCCGGCGGGCAGCCACCCGCCAGCCATAGCGGTCAGCTCCGCGACCAGCGGTCCGGCCTCGGGCGTCACCGCGAGGCAGGCGTCCGGAGTCTGGTGCAACCACTGTCGGCGCTCGGCAAGCAATCGCTCGCCATCGGGCGTTTCACAGTAGAACGCGGCCGGATGGCCGCGCTCGAGGCGCATGGAGAACCGGTGATCTTCATCGGGAAACAGGGTGTGCAGGGTCATGTTCTGGGGTGGGGTGGCTTGCACCTGTCTTCCGTTCGATGGCAGTGACGTGCCACTCGAAGGGGGAAAGTTGCCGTGAAGGAAGCGGGCGCAAGGGACGATCGACCCGCAGCCCAGGCGGGTCGGAGGCCCGTCCTACGGGGCCACTGCGTCCGCGAGGCCGGGGTGAGGCGGGGCGTCACAAGGTTGTTTGGCGCGTTTCGCTACAAAGTGTCAGACATTTTGTCGGAATCGGACTTTCCGGCGTGGTCTCTGCCCGGCTGGAAGGCTGGCGGCGTGACCTTGGGACGGCGGTCGGGGTCGGCGGAGGCCTCGTAGGTTGAATGGGCAAAATCCGGCCTCCTGGATGTCTTGCGAGTTGGCCGGCGCCGGGACCACGCGGGGGTGCATTCGCAGGAGGCGAAAGCGGCCGTGAAGAAGGCGCAGGGAACGACCGACCCGCACACCGGCCGGATTGAGGCAATCCACGAGGCCACGGCGAGGCGGTGCGTCAGGGAGCCGCGACGCAACCGGGAGATGACCCCCCGCGCTGTCAGCGACTGAGTTTCAGGTTCGGTTTGACCAGTTCGGCGAAGGTCCGGGCGGCGGCAGGCCAGGTGTGGTAGCGGCGCACGTGCTCAAGCCCGGCGGCGGCCAGGCGCTCGCGCGCTTCGGCATCGGTCACCAGGCCGACGACGGCGTCGGCCAGCGCCTTTGGGTCCTGGTCGACGATGCGGCAGGCCCGCGAGGGCAGGTCGAGTCCCTCGGCACCGACCCGGGTGCTGACGGTGGCCACGCCCATGGCCATGGTTTCGGGAATTTTCAGCCGGGTGCCACCGCCGGCGCGCAGCGGCACGACCATCAGGTGGCAACCGGCCACGTAGGGACGAACGTCATCGACCGTGCCGGTGACCTCGAGTCCGGGATCGGTGGCGGCGCGCTGCAGCAGCGAGGTCGACGGGTTGCGCCCGATGACCCGGAAGCGGGCGTCGCGGCAGCGGTTGCGGATTTCGGGCCAGGCCGTGGCGAGGAACCAGTCGACGGCATCAATGTTGGGCATCCAGTCCATCGACCCGAGGAAACCGATGATCGGCGCCCCGTCGGCGACCGGAGCATGTTGGGGTAACGGTTGGAAATGATCGGTATCGACCCCGGTGGGCACGTGGCCGAGGACGTTGCGCAGGCGGTAGCGTTGCCGGGCGACCCTGGTGTCGTCCGGGGAAACGGTGATGACGCCGTCGAAGCGCCGGCTGAGGGCGGCTTCGGCGCGGGCCATGCGCCGCGCCTGGCGGGACAGGTAGAGGCGGGCCAGCGGGTTGCGCCTTGCCTTGGCCAGTCGTTCCCAGATCAGGGCCTCGATGTTGTGCTGGAACAACACGGTGCGGGCCTTCAGGCGGGTGGACAGCCGGGAGAGGTTCAGGGCCGGGGCGAGGAAATCGCAGACGATGAGGTCGAAGCTGCGCTGGGAGTCCAGCCGGAGAATCTCACGGCGCAAGGCGGCGGACCGGTAGCGGGCCAGCGCGTAGGGCTGGAGCGAGAGCAACTGGTTGCGCGCCAGGGTCAGGGCGAAGCGCGGGCCGCGCTTGGCCGGCACCGGGTGATCGACCCAGTGTTTTTCCTTGGCGTAGGGCGCGGCTTCTTCGGCGGGAACAAGGGGTTCGCGCGGATCGCGAAGACCGAGCCAGGTCACCTGATGCTGTCGCGACAGCTCGGTGAGCATGGCATGGGTGCGGATCTTGCCGCCGGTGTCGAGGGGCAACAAGGGGCCGGCTTTGATCCAGAGCAGCTGCACGGATTCCAGAGTGCGCCAGGGCGGCGGGGGTCAGGGCTAGGGCTCCAGGCGGAAGCAACGCATGTGGCCACGCACGTCGCGCGCGTAGAGCAGTCCGTTGACCACCACCGGCATGGTCCAGGAGTGCGCTTCGGTGAAGATGCGCTCGCGCACCAGCGGGGTGAACGCGGCCGGGGTGGCGCTGGCGATGGTCAGCCAGCCGTCCTCCTCCTGCACGATCAGGTGGTCGCCGGCGATGCTGAGCGCCCCGCGGCCGACGCGCGGTTGCTGCCAGCGCTGCTCGCCGGAGGCCACGTCGACGCACACCAGGTCGCGCTCGTCGAAGCCGTAGAGGTGGCCGTCGTGAAGGATCGACACCGAGTGCTGGTTGCTCAGGTTGTTGTTGCGCCAGAGTTCAGTGACCTCGCCTCCGCTGATCTGCAGGTGGGCGCAGCCGGTGCGGTAGCCTGACGAGACAAAAATCGTGTTCGGCCCCGTGACCACCGGGTTGGCCGCGTTGACGCCATACCGGGTCTCCCAGGGCACGCGCCACAGTTCCTCGCCGGTGGCCGGGTTGCGACCGACCATGTCGGGATCGTGGAACGAGATCAGCACGCCCTGGCCGTCCAGTTCGCGCACCTGCGGGGTCGAGTAGGAAGCAAGGTCGTCGCCACCCTGCCAAAGCACCGTGCCGTCGGCCTTGTTGACGCACACCACCGCCTGGCCGGGGCCGCCGGGCTCGAGGTAAAGCCGCTCGCCGGCGATCAGGGGTGAGGCCGAGAAACCCCAGGTGGGCAGCTCGTAACCTGGGAAATCCTTTTCATAGTCCAGCGACCAGACCACGGCGCCGGTGTCCGCGTTGAGGCAGAACACCTGGCCGAAGCGGCCGATTACATAGACGTGACCGTCGTCCACCACCGGGGTCGAGGTCGGGCCGCCGGGAAACGGCGTGCCGCCGCCGGGGAAGTTGTTGCGCGGGCCGGGGCTGGGAAAGACATGAGCCCAGATTTCGCCGCCGGTCTCGGGGTTGAGGCAATACACCGTGGTGTTGGCACCGTCATTGCCCATGGTGTAGAGCCGGCCGTCGACCACCGCCACGCTGCTGATCCCCATGCCGAGTTGTTTGTCCCACACCGGGCTCAGGCGCAGGCCGGGGAGTTCTTCCGCGGTCTTGCCGTTCATGCCCGGGCCCATGTAACCGGGCCAGTCGTGGGTTTCGGCGGCCGCGCCCGATCCCGCCGAAAGCAGGCCGGCAGCCATCAGCAGCGCCAGCGGGCGGAGCAGGCGGCCACGGCCAGGGATCGTCCGGGCGTGAGCGTGGACATGGGCGCGGGCAGTGATCCCAGGCGGAACAGGAACACGGAAATGGTGACAGGAATCGGGGTAATGCGTCATGGCTGGGTTCAACAGGGCTGTTTCAACCAGAGGGTGGTCGATTTGTAATACGACCGAGAATGGCTCGCCAGACCGGGATTGCAATCATTCGTTTCTTCACCCAGCATGGGGTGCAGGCATGAACACGCTGACCATTGCAGGCTTCCGCTGGCTGGAGCGACTCGGTTCCGGCGCCTGCGGAGAAGTCCACCGGCTTTGCCCGGCGTCGGCGGACGCCCAGGACCCGGCCTGCCGGCTGGTGTGCAAGGTATACCGCCCCGAGGCGGTCGACGCCTCCCTGCTGATCCGGCAGTGGCGCCAAATGGAGGCCTGGGGCGCGCCGGCGGGCCTGGGGCGGCCGTTGTGGTGGCAGTGGGAGGGCGGGCAATTGCTGGCCTTCTGGCCGGACCCGGCCACCGATCCCGCCTCCCCTCCCCCGCCCCCTCCCCGGGTGGCGGCCGGCGGTGACACCACCTCGTCCGACTCCGCTCCCACCGGGCCGGGCCCATCGGGCGTGCGGGCCCGGGTTGCCATCCAACCGCGGACCCGGCCGGGCGTCGGCCATCCCGCCGCCTCGCCAGCGCCGCCGCCATCCCGCGAGCAACCGGAACCGAACGGAGGACCGCTGCCCGGCGACGCGCCGCCGACTCTTGAGGCGTTGCCGAATCGACCCGATGCGGCCACCTGCGGGCGTTGGACCGCCGACCTGCTGGCGGCCGGTGCCTGGCTGCACCGGCACGGCCTGGTCCACGGCAACCTCAAGTCGCGCCACGTGCAGCTGCGCCCCGAAGCCGACGGCGGTCGCCGCCCGGTGCTGCTCGACATCGGCACCGGGGCGGTCGGCCAAGTGACCTCGCTGGAGTGGACCGATCACCTGTTCTTCATGCCGCCCGACCAGATCGATCGCCGCCGCGGGGGGGCGGCCGATCCGGCGGTCGCGGCACGGAGCGGTGACGTGCATGCCATGGGGGTGGTATTGTTCCGGTTGTGGACCGGCAGGCTGCCGCGGCTGGAAGCCGAGTTCACCCACTACCACCAGCGCGCCCGCGGCCGACGCGACGCTCCGCTGGCAAACCTCCCGATCGAGCGTTGGCAACAGGCGCTGACCGACTCGCCGCCGCCGTCGTGGGAATCCCCCAACGGCGCTGCGGGATCCGGCGAAAACGCCGGGGGTCGATCGAACCGCGGAC
>SKLO01000253.1 GCA_007123195.1 Verrucomicrobiales bacterium
AGCCGGCCGCGAACATGGGCCAGCCCCACCGCCAGGGCGTGACGGCAAATCAGGCCCCTGCGGGCGGTCGGGCAGCCGCAGACCGCCGACGCGCCGAGCACGCCGCCCACTACCAGGATCGACTTGTAGCTGCGCCCGCCGTCCCGCACCAGGGCACGGATTTGGCGCCCGCCAAGCTGGCCGGCCGACACCGCCCCGGCGTCGAACAGGCGCCGGGCCTCCTTCATCTCGGCCCAGCCGCCGGCGTCCATGAGCCATTTCTCGGTAATTTCCATCAGGAATTAGTGGCAATGCCGCCCGATCCCATGGAAACATGTGCGGTTCCCGCCGGCGGCGGGTCCACCTTATGAGAATCATCGCCATCGCCAACCAGAAAGGCGGGGTCGGAAAAACCACGACCGCGGTCAACCTGTCGGCCTGCCTGGCCGAGCGGGGCATCCGGGTGTTGTTGATCGACCTCGATCCGCAGGCCAACGCGACCAGCGGTCTCGGCGTGGCGCCCGAGGAGGGGCTGAGCTTGTATGAATGCCTGATCGACCAGAAACCGATCTCTGACAAAGTGATCGCGACCGGCCGCGATCATCTGGCAATGGTTCCCTCGCACCAGGAACTGGCGGGCTGCGAGATCGAGCTGGCGCAGCAGGGCAACCACCTGTCGAGGTTGCGCGAGGTGCTGCAGCCCCTGCGCTCCTCCGGCGATTATGAGTTCGTGGTGCTCGATTGTCCACCCTCGCTCGGCGTGATCATGACCGCGGCGCTGGCGGCTGCCGACGAGTTGATCGTGCCGTTGCAATGCGAGTATTTCGGTCTCGAGGGCCTGTCGAAGATCGTCGAGATCGTCGAGTTGATCCGCGGCGGCGGGACCAACCCGGAGCTGTCGATGGAGGGCATCGTGATGACCATGTATGACCCGCGCACCAACCTCGCCCAGCAGGTGGTCAACGATGTGCACCAGTATTTCTCCGCGGCGGTCTACCAAACCGTGATTCCGCGCACGGTGAGGCTGGGGGAGGCGCCCAGTTACGGCAAGACCATCGTCGAATACAATCCGACCGGGCGCGGCGCGGAGGCCTATCGCGCCATGGCCAACGAATTTCTCCACCGCCGCGGCTACGACGTGCCGGCACCCGCCCCGTCACCCGCGGGCGGTTCGGGAACCCCACGCGCGACCCCTGCTTGACCACGGGGTTACCCCCGTTTCATTTGACCCCACTACTTGATCCATGGCCCGCCGAACCCGCGCACGTTCCCGTTCCCGTTCCCGCTCCCAGGGCAACCCGGTCCAGCTGATCGTCATTGCCCTGGTGGTGATCGCCGTGCTGCTGGGAGGCTGGTTCCTGGTGGGGCGCGCTCAGGATCCGTTCGCCGGTCTGACCCCGCTGGACGTGGACGATTTCATGGAGAACGCCAACGCCCTGCGCGGCAACTCCTACCAGATCCGCTGCCGGATCGACGAGCGGCTGGACAACTGGACCTCGCGCGAGGGCCGGTTCTTCGCCGTGCTGGCAGTGGACGGCAACAACGAGGGCCCGCTGCCACTGATCATCCCGCCCGAATTCAATCACGAGAACATCCAGCGCGGACAGGAATACCGCGCCCGGGTGATCGTCGGCGACAACGGCGTGCTGATCCTGCAGGAACTCGACCGGCAGTGACCGGAAGCGCTGGCGGAGCGTTTCCAGCCGGGATCGGCGATGCACCTGCGCCCAGGCGATCGAGGAGGCTGACCCTGAGGCAGTGGCGATTGGTCATTGCACCACCCGTCAGGTGACTGAAAGCCTCAGAACCGCCGCCGCCGCCGCCGCTCGCCAAATCCTGCCTGAATTTCGGACACCGTTGGGGCAGCCGCATGGTGTCAGACAATTTGGAGGATCTTGTGGCCCGGCGTGCGACCACGGCCGGAACCCAGCGCCCCCGCCGTGCTCTTCGCCATCCAGGATCCCCAGTGGTTCCCGTGCCAGAGCAAACCAAGTCACCCGCTCACTCGAGAATACCCTGCAAAGCCCGTTCCATTTCAGCCACATTAAAGCCGCCAGGACCGCGCCCTCCGCGGTAGCTGATGCGTCCGTCAGAATTGATGATGAACAACCTGTCCGGCCAGGCATCGTAGGCCTTCATCACCGTGTCTTCGATGTCGTCGATCAGCAGCGGAATGCGCAGATCGATGGCCTCCGCACAGTTGGTCGCGACCGCTTCGCGCTCCTCGTCGGTGGTTGGTTGCTTGATTTGCACCGTGCGCGAGGGTCGCGGGCCGTCGATCGCGTGTGCCTCGCGGATGTAAACCCAGTGAAAATCCGCGCGATCCCGATAGGTTTCGTAAACTTGTTGCAGGCGCACGGCCTGACGCACGAATGGCCCTCAGGTATGGGAGCCGAAAACCAGCACCAGAGGCCGGTGGGGCATCGCCAGACTTACCGGATCCCCCGTTTTCGCACAGCGCGCCGATACGTCCGGCGCCGGCTCCCCGAGTCGCGGGGCACTGTCGATGGCAGCACGCGGCGCCGTTTGCCTTTGCCCGGGATCGGCGGCTCGTCGTGGCGCTGCATTGCCGCTCTGGCGGGCTGCGGCCATGGCTGCCAGTTCGGTTGCATCCAAGTAGCCGTCGCCGTCGACATCAAACCGCTCGAACATGGGCTCGGAACCGCGGAATTCGGCCCGCGAGACCCGGTCGTCTCCATCCCGATCCATCCGCTCCAGCAGTCTCGCTGCCCGCTCGCGGTCGACGGCGGTCACCGCGCCAGCGTCGTCGGCAAAGAGTGTCGGACCCACCATGATCATCCACGAGGTGACCAACACCGGCCCGAGCGGCAGAGCACGAGGGAAGCAACGTGATCGGGAATTCTTCATGGCAGGGTAAACCCGTGATCAGGCACTGAGTCGCACACCGCGCCGCTTCGCCGCTGGCGACATAGTGTCAGACATTTTGTATCATTCGGATTGGCATCGGATTTGCATCGGCTTGCATCGGCGGGGGGGCGTGGTTGAGTGGGCGGCGTGCGAGGCATGTCTGATCTTCCACTCCACCCAGCCCGCTCCGCCACCAGCCCATGGTGCATCTCGGTGGATACCGGCGGCACCTTCACCGACTGCTTTGCGCGTCGATCGGATGGAACCGATGCCCGCGCCAAGGTGCTGTCGTCCGGCCGCCTGGCTCTGCCGGTGGCGGAGCTGTCGGCCGACGGGCGCCGGGTCAGATGCGCTTGCCCGCTGCCGGGGGACGGACGGGCGTTGCCTGGATTCACCGTCCAGCTCCAGGGGGCGGATTCCTGCGGGGCTGGCGGGGCTGGCGGAAACCGGGTGACGGCGGTGGCGGGCGGGTGGCTGGAGCTGTGCCATCCGCTTCCGGCCGGCGGTGGTCAGCCGGTCGCGGTGGAGCTGTTCACCGGTGAACCGGCGCCCGTGATCGGCGCTCGCCTGCTGACCGGCACCGCTCCCGGAGCGACCTTTCCCCCGTTGACCTTCCGGCTGGCGACGACGCGCGCCACCAACGCCCTGCTGGAACGCAAGGGCGCGCCGACCACGCTGTTCATCACCGCCGGCTTTGCCGATCTGCCGGTGATCCGCGACCAGCGGCGGCCGGACCTGTTCGCCTTGTACCATCGTCAGGCCGGGCCGCTGCACGCGGCCGTGGTCGAGGTCGACGGGCGGATGTCGGCCGACGGCACCGTGGTGGCCGAGCCCGACTGGCAGGCGCTCGAAGAGGCGGCGCGCGAGCGGGTCGAGGCCGGGGATCGCTGCGCCGCCATCAGCCTGCTGCACGCCCATGTCGATGCCGGCTGGGAGTTGCGCCTGGCGGACATCTGCCGGCGCGCGGGTTTTGCCCACGTGGCGACGGGGGCGCAACTGGCACCATTGATCGGGTTGCTGGCGCGCACCGAAACGGCGGTGGTCGAGGCCTGTCTCGGCCCGGTGCTGCAGGATTTTGTCAGCGACGTGGCGGCGCCGCTGGCGCTTTCAGGTCCGCGTGCGTTCCACCTCATGACCAGTGCCGGCGGGTTGCAGCCGCGCGAGCGCTACCGGGCGATCGACTCGCTGTTGAGCGGGCCCGCGGCCGGGGTGGTCGGTGCCATTGCCAGCGCGCGACAGCTTGGAATCGATCGCGTGATCACCTTCGACATGGGCGGCACCAGCACCGACGTGGCCCGCTGCGACGGCCGGCCGCCGTGGCAGTTCCAGCAGCAGGTTGGCGACGCCAGGTTGATGAACCCCTCGGTCCGGATCGAGACCGTGGCCGCCGGTGGCGGATCGATTTGCCAATGGAAACCCGGCGGACTGGCGGTCGGACCCGAGAGCGCGGGCGCCGACCCCGGCCCGGCCTGTTACGGGCGCGGCGGTCCGTTGACCGTGACCGACGTCAACCTGCTGCTCGGCCGCTTGCAGCCCGAGCGCACCCCCGTGCCGCTGTATGCCGACGCCGCCGGGCGGCGCCTCGACGAACTGCTCGATGAGGCCGAACAACGTCAGGGGGCAAGACCGGCCAGGCGGGAGTTCCTCGAGGGCCTGCTTGAGCTGGCGATCGAAACCATGGCGGCCGCG
>SKLO01000641.1 GCA_007123195.1 Verrucomicrobiales bacterium
GCGGGCGTGGACAACATCGACCTCGCCGCCGCCGCCCGTCGGGGTATCTCGGTGTGCCGTGCCGACGGCGCCAATGCCCGGGCGGTGGCTGAATTGACCGCCTGCCTGATGTTGTTGCTGGTGCGGCGCATGCACCAACCTGCCGCGCGGCTGGCTGCGGGCGACTGGGCGAGAGGCCGGCCCGGGCGCGAACTTGCCGGGCTCCACCTCGGACTGATCGGCCTCGGGCGCGTCGGTGGTCTGGTAGCGGAACTGGCACTGGCGTTCGGCATGCGGGTCAGCGCCTGCGACCCAGCCCCAGCCCCGGCGTCCACCCCTGACGCCCGGGTCCGGCGGCTTGACCTCCACCAGCTGCTGGTCGCCGTCGACGGCATCAGCCTCCACTGCCCGCACCAGCCGGGGGCCCCGCCCTTGATCGACACGGCCGCATTGAGCCGGCTGCGGCCCGGGGCGTGGCTGGTCAATACCGCCCGCGCCGGCCTGGTCGACCAGACGGCGGTCGTCGACGCGCTCGATCGCGGGCAGTTGTCAGGCTACGCGGTCGATGTGTTCGATCCCGAGCCTCCGCTCGATTTCACCCTCTGCCAGCGCCCCGACGTCATTGCCAGCCCTCACCTGGGAGGATATACCCGGGAGAGCATCGACCGGGCCACCCGGGCGGCGGTCGAGCATTTGCTGCGGGAACTGGGGCCCGGCCACTGACCGCGGCGAGGCTCAGTCCAAACCGTCGAGCTTGAACCTCGGACTCTGGCCCATGAACCGGGCGGGATTCTCCAGCGTGACCTTGCGGATCCACCCGTCGTCGTAGCCGCGCCTGCGCATCTCCAGCATGGTCCGCGGCACCGCCAGCGGATCACTCACCCCCCAGTCGCAGGCAGAATTCATCCAGATCCGTTCACACCCATGGACTTCCAGCATGTCGATCGCCCGATGGGGGCTGCACTTGCTCTCCGGATACAGGGTCATTCCGGCCCAGAAACCTTCGTCCATCACCATCCGGATGGTGTGCTCCTCGACATGGTCGATGATCACCCGGCCGGGATCGATCGAGGAGTGATTCTTCAATGCATCCAGAATCAGCCGGGTGCCCTTCATCTTGTCCTCGAGGTGCGGCGTGTGGACCAGTATCAACTGATCGTGCTCGACGGCCAGCTGGATGTGTTCCTCGAGGATCCTCAACTCGTTGCGGCTGTTCTTGTTAAGCCCGATCTCACCGATCCCGAGCACGTTGTTGCGCTGCAGGAACTCCGGGATCAACGCGATGACGTCGCGCGCGAGGCCGGGGTCCTCGGCTTCCTTGGGATTGATGCATAGCCAGCAGTAATGGCGGATGCCGAACCGGGCGGCGCGCCTGGGCTCATATTCGGTGATTTGACGGAAGTAATCGTAGAACCCCTGCGCCGACGAACGATCGAACCCGGCCCAGAAAGCGGGTTCACACACGGCGGCGCAGCCGGCCAAAGCCAGTTTTTCATAGTCATCGGTGGTCCGGCTGACCATGTGGGCGTGGGGTTCGATGTAACGAAGCATAATGAAATGACGGGTCTTGCCCGAGGGATGAGGGTTTGTGGATGCCAACCCGACCCGGATGGGGCCAAGCGGCGCCCGGCCAACGGCAGGCGGGTCACCCCTGACGGGCAGCCGGCGGTCCCGGCCAGGCTCCAAGCGCACCTTGGATCGGTGCCCGCTCAATCGGTTCGGTGGTGGGATCACTGAAATGCTCCAGCACGGCGCGCGCACGGCCGGACTGCCCGGATTGCAGCAGCGCCAGCGCGCCCTTGAGCCGCTCGACGCGGAAATCGTCGTCCTGCCCGTGCCGCTGCACCCGGTCAAGAAACGCCGCCACCTCGGTCAGCTTGAACCGCGCGTCCATGAAGCCGAGATCGACCAACGACACCCGTGATTCGGGGGGTAAATGCGACAATTTGGCACCCATTCACCACCATAAGCCAGCACCGCCCGGCCGGCAAGCGCGCCTCCCGTCCGCGAGCCCCCGGGGTCGGAAGGCAGGTATCGGTTGCACGGCGCCCCTGGCCGCCTATGGTCCGCACATGCGCAAATCCCCATTGCCCATCGCCCTGTTCAGCCTCGCTGCCCTCGCGTTCACCGCCGTGAGTGCCTCAGCGGCCGACAAGGCCGGCGCGCCGATCAAGGCCCTGTATGTCACCGGCGGGGGGTTTCATGACTACGACGGCCAAACCGTCATCGTCCAGGAAAGCCTCGCCGCCCACCTGCCCAGCCTCGAGTTGATCGTCAACGCGGTCCCGAGCAACCGCGATGCCCCGGCCATCCATCCGGCGTTCGAAGGCGACGACTGGGCCGATGGTTACGACCTGGTCATCTACAACATGTGCAACTCGGGCCGCCAGACCGACGACGACTACGTGGCCCGTATCGTGGCGCCCCACCATGCCGGCCTGCCGGCGGTGGTGATCCATTGCACCATGCACCAGTTCCGCCCCGACGAGACCGGCAAATGGAACGCCTTTCTCGGCATTGAATCGACCGCCCATGAGCGCGGCGCGCCGGTGACCGTGACCCTGACCAAGCCGGACCACCCGGCGCTGGCCGGCCTGCCCGAAACCTGGAGCTACCCGAAAGGCGAACTGTATCAAGTCATCTCCGAGGGCGACAACGTGGTGCCCCTGGCAGTCGGGGTTTCCAGCGAGGAAGTCGAGCACACCATCATCTGGACCAATACCTACGGCGAGGGCCGGGTGTTCGGCACCACCATCGGCCACGCCAATGAGACCATGCTGGAGGAGGAGTTCCAAACCCTGCTCAAGAACGGCATCCTGTGGGCGCTCGGCCGCCTCGATCCCTGAATCCACTGTCTTCGGCCGGCAACCCCGGTGACAACGCAGGCGCAAGATCGCACGCCCCGAATCGTATTCTGGACACCATCCCAACCGAACCGGCAGATTTGCCACTCAATGAAACGACCATCCGTCCCCCTGATCGGCTTCTTCAGCCTTTGCGCCGGGCTTGCCCTGGCCTCGGCCTCGAATCAAGCGAAGCCCCTGCCCTGCCCCGACTGCGCCCTGCCCGGCGGGCGCGCGGCGGTCATGCTGCTGGCCGGCGCCGCCGGCGAGGACCAGCCGCCCAACACCCTGACCAAGGAACAGGAGGAGGCCGGCTGGATCCTGTTGTTCGACGGTGAGACCCTCGACGGCTGGGTGCTGCGCAACGGCTCGGCCGAGTTCCGGGTCGAGGACGGCGCCATCGTCGGCACCACCGCCACCGGCAGCCCCAACTCGTTCCTCTGCACCGAGCAGGACTACGGCAACTTCGAGCTTGAGTTCGAGTGCCTGCTGGTGCACAACCAGCTCAATTCGGGACTGCAGATCCGCAGCCTCAGCCTGCCCGAAGTGCGCAACGGCCGCGTCCACGGCCCGCAGGTCGAGATCATGCGCGCGCCCGGGGCGTCGGGTTACATCTACTCGGAGGGCACCGGACGCGGCTGGCTCAGCCAGGATCGCAGCATCAATGACGCGATCGAGAACCACGAGTGGAACCACTACCGCGTGCTGGCCGAGGGACCGCGGATCCGCACCTGGATCAACGGCCGCGAGATCGAGGACCTGACCGATGAGGAATCCTCGATGAAAGGCTTCATCGGCCTCCAGGTCCACAGCATCCCCCGCGACCAGGGCCCCTACGAGGTCAAGTGGCGCAGCCTGCGCCTTCGTGTCCTTGAGGATTGAGCCGCATGATGGCATTCTCGCACCGGCACGGCACCGCAGCGGGCCCGGCTTCCCCTCACCTTCCTTCCCCCCGCACCGACACCAGCACCCAGCACCCCGAATCCAAACCAACGCGGGCGCGATGACGGTGAAGTCCGCTTGGCGCCACGCCACCTCACACCGCTCCATCAGTCACCCATGAAACACAAAACCAAATCCATCCTTGCCCTGACCACCGCTTTCGCCATGACGGCGGGCATCGTCAGCGCCGAAGAAGAAGCCCCGATCAAGGCGCTCTACGTCACTGGCGGCGGCTGGCACGACTACGATGCCCAGATCAAGATCATCACCGAAGGCCTCAAGGCGAGCATCCCCGGCATCGACATCACCGTCGCCGCGGTGGAGAGCAGCCAGAACGCGCCGGAAGAACATCCCGTGTTCGAGGGCGACGACTGGGCTGAAGGCTACGACGTTGTCATCTACAACATGTGCAACTCGGCCAACACCAACAATCCGGAACTCGTCGAGCGCATCGTCGCCCCGCATCGCGCCGGCGTGGCAGCCATCGCCATCCACTGCACCATGCATTGCTTCCGCCCGGATGAGACCGGCAAGTGGAACGACTTCCTCGGCATCGAGAGCACCAACCATGAGGGCCACGCCCCTGTCACCGTGACTTTCGCCGACATCGATCACCCGATTCTCAACGGCCTGCCGGAAACCTGGCGCTACGAACGCGGCGAACTCTACCGCGTGATCTCCGAGGGCGATCGTGTCGTCCCCCTCGCCGTCGGCGTCTCCGGCGACGAAGAGGAGCACACCGTGGTCTGGGTCAACACCTACGGCGA
>SKLO01000044.1 GCA_007123195.1 Verrucomicrobiales bacterium
CCCGACTCCCGACTCCCGACTCCCGACTCCCGACTCCCGACTCCCGACTCCCGACTCCCGACTCCCGACTCCCGACTCCCGACTCCCGACTCCCGACCCAGTCCGCTCCTGTCTCGCAAGCGAGCCCGGGGGCTACTCCAGCGTCTTGATGTATTCGATGATCGATTCGATCTGGTAGTCCTGCAAAATGCCCCGGTAGGCCGGCATGCCGACCTCGCCGTCGTCGTAGCCGGCGACAATCAGGGCCTCGGGATCGACGATCGACTCCCACAGGTAGTCCTTGTCCGCCAGCACCTCGGTGCCGTCGACCAGCGGTCGCTTGCTGTCGTAGATGCCCAGCCATGACGGCCCGCTGCGGCCCTCGGTGGTGCCGTCGATCGAGTGGCAGGCGATGCAGCCGAGCATTTCCGACAGTTGCGCGCCGAGTTCCACCGACACCTCGCCGGCCGGCTGGTCGGCGGCCATTGCCTGCAGCGGCCCGGCCGCCCCGGCCTTGGCGATCAGCGGCTCCAGCTCGCCGGCATCGAAGCCCCGCTCCGCCAGCCCCGGCTCCTGCTCCGGCAGCGGATCGTGGCCGGTCAGGTAGGTGCTGCCGCTGAGACGGTCGCCGTTGGCCGCCCGCAGCGTGTAGCGCACCCCCAACTGGTTCGCCGGACGCATGTCGCCCAATGCCAGATACAACGAGGTGCGGTCCCCCGACAGCGCCACGCCCTGGACCGCAACCGGTTCGCTGCCGGGCTCACCGTCGAGCCGGTAGTGGCCGCTGCCGTAGCGCTCGCTGCGCTGGTAGTTCCAGCGCTCGACCGAGTAGTTGGCGATCTCGGTGGCACTGTCAGGATCGACCGGTGCGGCGAAGTCCAGCCGGATGCCGTGGCGGTCGGCGGCGCCGCCGACCGCCACCGGCAGGGTGGCCGCGCCGGGGCGCAGGCGGAACACGTTGGTCAGGTCGGGCGCGCCGAACGAGTCCCAGATGCGGAAGCCGGTGACGTAAACGTGGCCGTCGTGCGGCGCGGCGGCGCCGTTGAGCAAGGCGGCGGTGGGTTGGACCGGCAGCTCGCTGACGGCGGCCTGCATGCGCTCGCCCATGGGCTCGAGCGCGGCGACATACACCGCGGACCGCTCGTAGCCGAGGTGGATCATGCGGCCTGACAACACCCCCATGGTGCCGCGCGGTGCCCACACCTGAGACACGCCGGACTTGTTGAATGGATGCGGCAGCCAGGCGGCCGGCGGCTCGATCGGGTCGGGATACTGGTTGCGTCCGTGGTATTCATGCACAAATCCGTAGTAACGCCCGGAGTGAATGTAGTGCAGCGGGGTGGCCGGCACCCACTGGCCCTGCTGGTCGCTGGCGGTCACCCAGCCGGTCTCCGGATGCACCCCGATGAACGGCATGCGCAGGCCCCAGCCAAGCACCTCGATGGTGTCGCCCTCGGGGGAAATGCGCAGCACGGAGCCGTTGTGATGGCCCAGCGACGGCCTCGACTGGCCGCCCTTGGAAAGGATGAAGGCGCCGTCCGGCGCGATCTCCAGGCCGGTGGCGAACTCCCGCGTCTCGGCGGTCTGGCCGTGCAGGTTGGTGTAACACTCATACCAGTCGGCCTCGCCGTTGCCGGTGGTGTCGCTCAGCCGCTGGATGCCGTTGCGGTCGGCGACAAAAATCTGGTCGTCGCGGATGGCCATCGACAGCGGTTCGTGCAAACCGGCGCCGAACCGTTGCCAGCGCGCGGGTTGACCGGGCTCGCGCCCGTCCCAGCCGTCCACCAGCCACAGGTCGCCGTCGTAGGTCACCGCCGCAGCACGGCCGTCGCTGAAGAAGTCGATGGCCGCGATCCGCAGGTTGCGGCGCCAGGGATTGTCCATCGGCGCGTGCAGGGTGTCCATCACCAGCGGGGCGTCCTCGTCGCCGGGCGCAGGCGCGACCTCGACCACCTGCGGCCAGCGCCGCTCGCCGGGGTCGGTTTGATCCGGCCGCACCGGGGTGCCGGCGGCCGCGGCCAGCAGCGGTTCGAGCGCGCCTTCCCCGGCCAGCACCACCGAGATCTCCCGCGACCCGGCGGACGGTTCGAGGTGCAGCTTGAGCGGTTGGTCGCCGCCGCCCTCGATGCGGGCACCGTCGGGGTCGCCGGTCAGGGCCGCGCGCCAGTCGCCGCGGCCGTTGGACAGCACCAGCACCAGCGGCTCTTCGTGGGCGTCGATCCGCCAGTGGCGGCGCAGGCCGCTGACTCCGTCGCCGGCCACCGCGTGCATCCGCTCCCGGATCCGCACGCCGCCGAGGTCATACACCAGCACCGGGGTGCCGTCGGCGAGGTCGATCCCGCGCCAGCGCCCCCGGTCCCAGGGCAAGCCGCCGCGCCCGACCTCGGTCTCCACCGGGGTTGGCGGCCGCGGGTCGTCGAGCACGGCGTCCACATGCCCGCCGGCGGCCGCGCCCGGATGAATGTCGGTGGCCAGCCGCAGGGCACCGACCGGTTGTGGCAGGGTGGCTTGGCCGGGATCGGCCTTGGCGGTTTCGTCGTGATACGAACCGGCCGACATGCTGACCCGGGTGAAGCCGTCGCCGGCACCCTGCCAGACCAGGCTGACGCGCAGCAGGTCGGTGTCAAAGCAGACCCACAGGTCGTGATCGAGCGGCAGCAGCAGGCCGCGTGGGGTCAGGTTGTTGTCGGCCGAAAGCCCGTCGCCAAGGCCGCGCGCGTCGAGCACCATGCCGTGGAACGACTGGTCCGGCTCAAGATACGGGCCCCAGCGTTGGTCGTTGGCTCCGGCCGGGGTTGCGGCCGCGGCGACGGCGATGGCCGCAGCCGCCAATGGGGTGAGGAGGCGGGGCCGGGTCGGTCGCTGCCGGGGATCATCGATCAGGATGGGGCGGGATGCGGGCACGGGGCAGGGGACGGCGGGCTGGTGCAAAGGCATGGCGTGGGCTGGCGGACAGGTCATGGGGCGGCGGTTTGAACCATCAACAACGGATCCCGTGGCTGAATCGTTTCAATCCGGAGCCGCCGTGGGCGCCGCACCGGTCGCGGGCCGGAATCCTGCAACATTGGGTCGCCGGGAGTGGTTCCATCGTAAACAACTTTGTCATCATGATCCACATCCCCCGCCGCCAGTTCCTGCGCAACACCGCCCTCGGAGGCACCGCCGCCGCCCTCGGTACCCACCTTGGATTCCTCTCCAGGCTGCCCTCTGTCAGCGCCGAGGAGGTTCAAGTCGACGGCGAGGTGGTGCGGCTGCACCCCGACATCGAACCGCTGGTGCGGTTGCTGGAGGACACCCCGCGCGAGCGCCTGCTCGAGGAAGTGGCGGACCGCATCGTGCATCACAACCTCAGCTATCGGGAGGTGCTGGCGGCGCTGATGCTGGCCGGCGTGCGCAACATCCAGCCGCGCCCGGTCGGGTTCAAGTTCCACGCCGTGCTGGTGGTCAATTCGGCCCACCTGGCGGCGATGGCCTCGCCGGACTCCGACCGCTGGTTGCCCATCTTCTGGGCGCTCGACTACTTCAAGTCCTCGCAGGCGCGCGACGTGCGCGAGGGCGATTGGACGATGGCGCCGGTGGACGAGTCGGCCGTGCCGCCGGCGCGGCGGGCGCGCGCGGCTTTCATCGAGGCCATGGACCGCTGGGACGAGCCGGCCGCCGACGCCGCGGTGGCGGCGCTCGCCCGCCATCACAACGCCAACGACCTGTTCGACCTGTTCGCCCGCTACGGCTCGCGCGACTTCCGCGACATCGGCCACAAGGCGATCTACGTGGCCAACAGCTTCCGCACCCTGGAGGTGATCGGCTGGCACCATGCCGAGCCCGTGCTGCGGTCGCTGGCCTACGCCTTGCTGTGCCGCTCGGGCGACTCGCGCAACCCGGCCGACGAGGACCTGGCGGCCGACCGCCCGTTCCGCGACAACCTGGAGCTGGTCGAATCGGTGCCGCGCCACTGGCTCGAGGGCCGCGACGAGTATGACGCCGGCATCGCCATGGTGCATGCCGTGCGCCAGGGTGGCGAACCGGGCGATCTCAGCCGGTTGGTGGTCGAGCAACTGCAGCGCGGGGTCTCGGCGCGCTCGCTGATGGCCGGGTGTTTTCTCAGCGCCGGCGAATTGGTGATGCAGGCCCCGGCGATCATCTCGCTGCACGCGATGACCTTCACCAACGCGGTCCACTACGCCTGGAACCGGTGCCGCGATCGCGAGACACGGCGCATGCTGCTGCTGCAGAACGCCTCGTTTTTGCCGCTGTTCAAGCGTCACGGCGGCGACCGCGGGTTGTTGATCGACGAGATCGCACCGCTGGCACCCGAGGCGGAGGACCCTGTGGCGGCGGCCGAGGAGATCTTCGCCGACCTCAGCGACGACCCCACCCGGGCGTCGGCCAAGGTGCTGGGTCAGCTTGAGCGCGATCCCCATCCGGGCGCGATCGCCAACACCGCCCGACGGATGATCTTCCTCAAAGGCAGCAACTCGCACGACTACAAATACAGTTCGGCCGTGCTGGAGGACTACGAGCACCTGCCCAGCCCGGCCCGCGAGCG
>SKLO01000236.1 GCA_007123195.1 Verrucomicrobiales bacterium
AGGATGTAGTGCAGCACCAGCTGGAACAGGTCCGGCGGCACCTGGTCGATCAGATCCTCCTGCCACACCGGGTCGTCGAGCAGCGCGCCCAGGCGCTCGGCCTTCATCGCCCGCAGCACGAGCACCCCGGAGCTGGTGCCGGGAATGGCCTCGTAGTCCATGCCGCCCAGCTGCAGATGCCGGCAGGTGAAATCGGGAACGAACGGCATCAGCTCGTCATCCAACCCGGGAGGGAGGTCCAACAACGCCGCAAAGCGCGTCGGCAGCTCCCAAAGCTCGGCATTCTGGGACAACACCACCGGCAGGATCGGCGGCAGCTTCGTGGGCCATGCGTGGCGTCGCGCGAAGTCCTCCCAGATCCGGGTCATGTAGCGGAGCAACCGGAGCAACAAGAGCGGATCGCGCGTGCTCTGGTGCTCGAACAGCACGTAGATCAACGTCTGGCGCTGCAGGACCTGCGCCGAGAACAACAGATCGGTGTGCGACCGGCGCAGCTTGGAATCGACGAACGACCCCGGCTCGAGCCGCAGGCTCGACCAGTCGATGGCAGCGCTGAGCGTCGGCGACAGCTTGGCTTGCAACAGGCCGGCGGTGTTGTCGGGCACGCCGAAGGTGGCGGTGAACAACTTGTCGTGCGGCTGGTGGACACCGTCGGGCCCGCGGTCGGGCTTGGGGCCGGACTCCGTCTCGCCCGGGCTCGGGCGGTGGCCGGCGGAAGGGGCGTCGGAATCGGATGGGTCAGGCTTCACGCCCCGATTGTGGGGAAGGCATGTCAATTGAGTCAAGCCCGGGTGCAGAGTCCGGCGATCGTTGAGTGCGCACTCCGCTTGTCCCAGTTGGCAGCTCCCAAAGCTCGGAATTCTGGGACAACACCACCGGCCTCAGAGCCCGTCGGCAATCCGGACGACGATGAACAACGCGTTCATGGTCAGGAGGATGGCGAAAGGGAGCAGGGGCGGGGAGGCGATCATCCAGCGGTTGCGGCAGGAGGCCGGGGCGACCATGGCGACCATCAACAGCAGCCAGCTGAGCACGGCCCAGGCGACAAAGTTTTCCACCGGGGGCCAGGCGGGCGCAGGACCGACGTGGTCGGGATACCAGGTCCAGTAGCCGCGGACTTTCCAGGCGACGTGCTCGAGGTTGATGTCGGTGAGCACGGCGATGGCGGCGGCCCATCCGGCGCGGGCGGCAGGGAGTCGGGCGCCGGGCAATGGTGCGGCCGCCACCCAGGCACCGGCCAGCACCACCCACCACGCCAGCGGGATGCCGAGCGGCAGAACGCCGCCGATCAACCAGCCAAAGCGGTCGGTGTAGGTGTAATCGCCGAACGGGAATCCGGTGAGCACGCCGATGGCCTCGACCAAACCGGCGCCGACGGCGATGACGGTGGCGGCCAGCACGACGCAGCGGGTGCCGACGCGGCGCGACCAGGACAGCCCGGCCAGCAGGGCGGCGAGGGCCATCCAGGC
Source organism: Verrucomicrobiales bacterium (assembly GCA_007123195.1). Taxonomy (GTDB): domain Bacteria; phylum Verrucomicrobiota; class Verrucomicrobiia; order Verrucomicrobiales; family SKLO01; genus SKLO01. The sequence goes on from SKLO01000236.1 coordinate 1,470, forward strand.
GAAGTCCGACACCGCCTCGACGGCGATGAGGAACGATTGCAGCGGTGGCCAGGCGATGTGCCGGCGTATTTCGGCTTCGCCCCATCCGGTCGACATGACCACGGCGCCGATGACCGTCCACAACAGGAACAAGCGCCAGAGCCAGCGCTGCCAGGGGCCGAAGGTCAGTTGCGGGATGCGGGCCATGAGGTGATTGATCGAATGTGGTGGCTTGGCTTGGGAATGAACGGAACGTCGCGGAATGCCAGCAGGAAACGTGGGTCAACGAATTGTCAACGGCCCGTTGGCGGGTCTGCGGCGAGCGCGCGGGCGGCGATCATGCCGCTGGAGAGCACCAGCGGGATGCCGCCGCCGGGATGGGTGGAGCCGCCGACGAACCAGAAGCCGGGCAGGCCCCGCGGTTGCATGGGCGGGCGCATGAACGAGGCCCAGGGGCCGTGCGAGGCGTAGCCATACAAGGCCCCGCCGTAACCGCGGAAGCGGCGTCCGAGGTCGCGCGGGGTCATCTGGTGGCGCACCGCGAGGTGGGGCCGGACCGGCTCGCCGAGGTGTTCCTCAAGGCGGTCGAGCACCCGTTCGGCGTAGCGGTCGGCGGCGTCGCGGTTCCAGATGACGCCGGCTTGTTCCGGTGGCGCGTTGACCAGCACGAACCAGTTTTCCGAGTCCGCAGGCGCGCGTCCCGGCTCGGTCTTGCAGCTGGCGGCGACGTAGATGGTGGGGTCGTCGGCCGGCCGCCGGTCGTGGAACAGCTGGTGGAACTCGCGCCGGTAGTCGGCGCTGAAGAAGATGTTGTGGTGATGCAGCCGTTCGAAGCGCCGCCGGATTCCCAACAACAGCACAAAGCCTGACAAGGACAGATCGACCCGCTCGCGCCGGCGGCGGTGGCGGGTGATCGCGGCGGCATCCGAGAGGGGATCGAGCAGGCCGTCGACCGCGGTCAGCACGTCCTGGTTGCAGATGACCGCCGGCGCGTCCGCCAGCGTGCCGCCGCGGGGATCGAGCAACCGGTAGCCATCCTGATGCCGCCGGACGGTGCCGACGGGGGTGCCGGTGTGGATGGTGGCACCGAGGCCGGCGGCCATGGCGGCGAGGGCCTGTGCGATCCGGATCATGCCGCCCCTGACATACCACCCACCGAAGGCGGCCTGCACGTAGGGAATGATGGCGAAGGCCGAAGGGGTGCGGTAGGGCGACGAGCCGTTGTAGGTGGCGAAGCGCTCGAACAACTGGGCCACGTGCGGGTCGTCGACCCGGCGCGCGATGGTGGCGGCCAGCGACCGCGGGTTCATGACCTTGGGCAGGTGGCGCAGGCGCGGCCAGTTTGCCGGGCGCAGCAGCTGGCGCCACCAGCGCTCGATGCGGTCGCCGAGAAACGCGTGTTCGGACAGTTGCCAGACACCCTTGCCGTAGCGCAGCAAGGCGGCGGCGTCGGGCCGTTGCCAGAACGCCTCGTCCTCGTTGATCACCCGACCGTCGCGCCAGTGATAGCGGCAGGTGACCGGCAGCCGCACCAGTTCGAGGTCGTCCTCAAGGCGGCGGCCGCATTCGGACCAGAGCTGCTCCAGCACCTGCGGCATGGTCAGCAGCGAGGGTCCGGTGTCCCACTGGAAACCGTCCTGCCCGAGTGACGCCATCTTGCCTCCCGGGGTGGTGTTTTGTTCGAACACATCGACCTTCCAGCCGCGCCGGGCCAGCATGGCGGCGGCGGCCAATCCGCCGAGCCCGCCACCGATCACCGCCGCCTGGTCACGCGCGATCCTGCTCATGGGCGGGGAGAATCCTTGGGCTTGGAGTTGTCGATGGGCGCGGCGGCTGCCGGGTGCCGGCGCTCGATCTCCGCCACCGCCCACCGGGCGTGCTCGGCCACCAGCTCCCCCTCGCGTTCGATGGCGCGCTGCAGGGCCGGCAGGTCGTCTGTTGAACCGATGTTTCCCAAAGCCACGCAGACATTACGCAACCAGCGCTCCCGCTTGACGCGCTTGATTGGCGAGTGGCGGAAGGCGCTGGCAAAGCCGGCGTCGTCGATCTCCAGCCACTGCCGCAGCGGGGTGGCTGCCAGCACCTCGCGCAACTGGAAGCCGGCGTCGTGGCTGACTCTGGCGAAGCGGTTCCAGGGGCACACGGCAAGGCATTCGTCGCAGCCGTAGATGCGGTCGCCGATCGCGCGGCGGAATTCCTCCGGGATGCTGCCCTTGTGCTCGATGGTCAGGTAGGAGATGCAGCGGCGCGCGTCCATTTCCCGCGGGCCGGTGATGGCCGCGGTCGGGCAGGCGTCGATGCAGCGGGTGCAACGGCCGCAGTGGTCGTTCTCCGGCGGGTCCGGCGGCAGCGGCAGGGTGGTGAGGATTTCACCGAGGAAAAACCAGGTGCCGAGCTGGCGATGGATCTGCACGGTGCTCTTGCCGTTCCAGCCGAGGCCGGCCTCGCTGGCGAAGTCGCGTTCGAGCACCGGGCCGGTGTCGACGTAGACCCGTTGTTCGCCGCCCTGTTGATGCATGAACTCGGCGACATCGCGCAGCCGCTGTTCGATCATGTCGTGGTAGTCATCGCCCCAGGCGTAGCGCGCCACGCGGCCGATGGCGCCGGCGTCGTTGTCGGCCGGGGGCGGGGAAGGTGTGCCCTGGAAGTAGTTGAGCGCCACCACCACCATGGCGCGCGCACCGGGCAGGATCTCCCGCGGATCGGCGCGGCGACGGCGCGAGCGCTCGGTGTCGAGGTAATCCATGTCGCCGTGGCAGCCCTCGTTGAGCCAGTCCTCGAAGCGCTGCCAATGGCGCGGCGGGCCGGCGGCGGCGATCCGGCAGTCGTCGAAGCCGGCCGCGAGCGCCACCCGTTTGAGGTTGGTGCCCAGCCGTGCCGGATCGTCGATGCGCGGCAGTTCGGGAAGCGGTTCGGGCATGGGCCAATGTAGCGCGGCATTCCCGACTGGTCACGGGCAGGGTGGGGGAAATCCCATGGGCCACGCCTTTGGTTCGGCTTGCGACGCGGAAGGCAGCGCGCAGCGCGCAAGGAGGAACGGCATCCCTGCCGTTCAGCGCATC
>SKLO01000449.1 GCA_007123195.1 Verrucomicrobiales bacterium
TGGCCGGTGAAACGCCTCGTCCACGAAGGTCACAGCGCCTACTCCTCGCTCGACACGGCACGCCCGGGAACCCCGGACGAGGGCGTGATCTACCTCCTGTTTGAAGGTGGCCCCGACGGGCGCTACAGCGCGATGCAGTTCGCCCGCTTCAACCTCTCCTGGATCCTCGCCGGCGAGGCCACCGGCGATGGCGAGCTGCCGGACTGGGCTCGGTGAGCATCAGCGCTGGGTCCGTGGCTAAGGAAGCCTAAAGCCTTCAACGCCCGTCAGACAGGCCAGACTTGTCACACTTGTCAGACCCGTTCGACTTCCCAGACCTTATATCCATGATCCCGCGGCAGTCAGGGTAACCGCTGCAGCCGAAGAATGCCTGGCCGGTGAGGGGCGCCCGGTCAGCCGATGCGCCGGCAATTGCTTTGACCCGTCAGTCAGGATGCGCCGTCTGCAGCAGCCATTGCCAGACCGGGGCATAGGGAATGGCTTCGGGCAGGCTGAGCTGGGTTGGGTCGTCTTCGGCAAGCAGCAGGAGGGCGGCGTCGGGGAATTCCGCCGAGGCGGCAATCAGGGCGCGGGTCTCGCGGGCGAGCGTTTCCAGAGCGCCAAGGCTGGAGGCTACCTGCACAAGGGTCCGGTTGCCCTTGAAATCGGTGGCGAGGAAATCGACTTCCAATCCGTCGACGGTGCGCACGTAGGCAAGGTCGCGGGTGTAGCGGGCGAGTTCACAGGCGACGATATTCTCGATCAGGTGCCCACGATCGATGCCGGAGGCAGGGCTGAAGGCGGCGGCCAGCGAGTGGTCGGCCAGGTACAGTTTGCGGGGGTTCACCTGACGGCGGCGTTCGGAGCGCGAGGCCAGCGGCAGGGCGAAGACCAGGAACGCGTCCTCAAGGTGGTCGAGGTAGGCCAGCAAGCTCTCCTTGGAAATGGCCAGTCCCCGTGATTTGAAGTCCTGAAAGGTTTTGTTGACGCTGAAGGAACAGGCGGCAGATCGCAGGAGTTGGCGGACGAAGGCACGCAGAGCTGGCAGGTTCGAGACCCCGTGGCGCTCGGCCACGTCGCGAAACAGGACGGTGTCCACGTAGCCTTGCAGCAGGCCCACGCGGTCCCTGACGGTCGGGAGGGCGCTGGCCTCGGGGAAGCCGCCCGTCTCCAGATAGTCATCGAATAGCTGGCGCAGGCGGGAACGGTCCTGCCCCGCAAGCAGGCGGGGTGCAGCGGGCGGCTGCTGGCCGCGCGCCGTGATGAATTCGCGGAAGCTGAACGGGGTGATCACGGTCTCCAGGGCCCGCCCGCGCATGCTTGTGGCCACCTCCCGGCTCAGCAGCCGGGCAGATGAGCCGCTGAGCAGCACCTCCACCAGCTCGCTGTCGAGCAAGCGCCGCACCCAGCTCTCCCAGCCCGGCACGATCTGGATCTCATCGAGGCACCAAGTAACCTTCTCGATGCCGCGAAATCGCGGGAATTCGCGGTAATACTCCTCGATCAAGCTCCCCAGATCGGCGGCCTCCATACCGCCGAGGCGCTCGTCCTCAAAATTGAAGTAGACCAAGCGCTCGCGCTCGATGCCCGCCGCCAGCCGATCGGCCAGGCATTGATAGAGGAACGAAGTCTTGCCCGCGCGGCGCATACCGATTACCGCCCGTGCCTTGCCGTGCAAGGGAGCGGCTTCCACCTCCCGCCGGATCAACGGGGGAAATGACATCGCCAGCGCGTCGCCGAGCTTGGCGCGCACAACCTCGATAATCCGGCTGTCCACAACGACCGAATATACTCGATAGCGGTCTTGTTGCAAGACCCGTTTTCTCGACGTGGATTCTGTCGTCGATCAGGTCGGGGGCTGGGCTGGTGGCCCCGCCGGCATCGAAGGCTTGTGCGTCCTCAGGAACGGGTTGAAGCCGCCCAGCCGTAACGCCGAGCCAGTGGTTCGACGAGGCCCTCCAGAGCAATGTTCCCGCCGGCTGAGGCCGGGCGATGTCACCTACGACCCGCCACTTGCCAAGGATGTTTTCCGGTGGCAACGGTGGGCGTCGCAGCTCCATGGCCCGATTTTCCAAGTCCATCCGCGTGGGCCGACGCGGTCGCAAGGCCGGTCCCGGCGGGACCATGGCCGCGGGCGGTTGTTTTGCCGTGCTCGGCGGGTTGATGACGCTGGTGACGGCCTTTGTCGCGCTGCAGACGATCGGCACCTACCGCTGGGACCAGGTGGAGGCGAGACTGGATCACTGCGAGGTGCAGGTGCGCGAGGGCGGCCAGCGGCTGGACCAACCGTTCGAGCTTGTCGCCAGCTACCGCTATCAGGTCGATGGCCGCGATTTCATCGGCACCAAGGTGCGCACCGGTGACTCGATCGACAGCAGTTATGAAAAACTGGCGCTGCTGCGGGCGCGGTTGCTGGCGGCCGATCCGCTGGTGGCCTACGTCGATCCGGGCGACCCGGCGCGCGCGGTGCTGAAAAGGGATTCGTTGTGGATGGTCCTGATCGTGCTGTTCCCGCTGGTGTTCGTGGCCATCGGCGTGGGCCTGTTCCGCCACGGCCTGAAGATGCGCCGCCGCATCGGGTCCGCGGACGCGCCTGGCGGGGAGCCGGTGGAATCGCTGGCGGCCGCCGCGACCGGCGCCAAGGGCAGCGGCACCTGGTTCGGGCTGCTGTTCTGCCTGGTGTTCCTGCTGGCGGGGATCGGGGTGTCGTTCCCGCTGGTGATCCTGCCGTGGCAACAATCGCGCGCCGCGGAACAATGGATCGAGGCCCCGGCCGAGGTGATCTGGAGCCGGGTCACCAGCCATCGATCGGACGACGGCACCACCTACGGGATCGACATCTTCTACCGCTACGAGGTCGACGGCGTCGAGCACCGGTCCAACCGCTACGATTTCATCGGCGGCAGCTCGAGCGGTTACCAGTCGAAGAAGGCGGTGGTCGACCGGTATCCCCCGGGCCACCAGTTCACCTGCTATGTCGATCCCGCCCAACCGGAGCGGGCGGTCATCCTGCGCGACGGCTCGATCGGGTTCTGGTTCCTACTGCCGCTGGCCTTCATCGCGTTCGGGGCGATCGGCGCGGTGGGATTCGGGGTCGGGCTGGTGAAGAAGAAACTGGCGGGATCCACGCCAGGCGCAACGTCGCCGGGCGACCGCCTGCTGGGGCGCGCCGCCCCGGCGATCACTGGCACAAGTTCGGGGGCGGCGGCGGGCTTGGCCGGTTCGGCGGTGGCCGGGGGCGCGGGCAGCGCATTGGAGGCGGGGCCGGCGGAAACCCAGTTCCGGGCCGGGGCCAACCGTCGGGCCAAGCTGATCGGCACGGTGTTCGTGGCTTTGTTCTGGAACGCCATCGTCAGCGTGTTCGTGGTGGTAGCGATCAAGAATCCGGACGGCGACGGCACGCCGGTGCTGCTGTTCCTGTTCCTGATCCCGTTCGTGCTGATCGGCCTGGTGCTGATCGGCACCGTGGCCTACACCGCGTTGGGCATGTTCAATCCGCGCACCAACCTGCTGCTGCGTCCCGGCCACCCGCGGCTGGGCCGGCCGTTTGTCCTGCGCTGGCGCACCTTCGGCTCGCTGGGCCGGCTGCAGGACCTGAAGCTGACGATCGAATGCGTCGAGAAGGCCAGCTACTCCCGCGGCACCAACCGCATCACCGACGAGGCGGCGATCTACCGACAGGTGCTGATGGAGGCGCGGCCGGGGCTCGAGCTGCGCGAGGGCCGGGTGGATGTGACCCTGCCGGAGGATCTGGCACCCACCTGGGAGGGCGCCAACAACCGGATCGAGTGGCAAATCAAGGTGACCGGCGAGATCAAGCCCGGACCCGACGTCAACGAGACCCACACCCTCACCGTGCTGCCGGCGCCACCAGCCTGACCTCTCACTTTGTTTCAACCCGGAGCGCTCGCCGTTGCGATCCCGCCCCACGCTCTCCCCCAGACATGAACGTCACCATCGAGACCGATTTCGGCAACCTGCGATTCACCCCCGGCGAACGGATCCGCGGCCGGGTGCGCTGGGACCCCGATCCGGCGGCGAGGTCGGCCCACCTGCGGCTGTTGTGGTTCACCCAGGGCAAGGGCGACCGCGACGTCGGCATTGCCGGCGACCTGCCGCTCGATCAGCCGGCGGCCGGTGGCGAACGGGTGTTCGAGTTCATCGCGCCGACTTCGCCGCCCAGCTTTTCCGGCCGGCTGGTGTCGGTGCTGTGGGCGCTGGAATTGACCCTGCAACCGTCCGGCTTGGTGCACCGGACAAACCTGACCATATCCCCCACCGGCCACGAGCTGGACCTGACCGCCCACCTGCCGGACCACGAGGCGCAACCCGGCAACAAGGCGATGGAATGGTTCCAGAGCAAGTTCGGCAAACCGAAGGGGGATCCGGTGAGTCGGTGAGTCGGTGAGTCGGTGAGTCGGTGAGTCGGTGAGTCGGTGAGTCGGTGAGTCGGTGAGTCGGTGAGTCGGTGAGTCGGTGAGTCGGTGGTCAGGGGTCAGGGGTCAGGGGTCAGGGGTCAGGGGTCAGGGGTCAGGTGACGGGTGACGGGTGACGGGTGACGGGTGACGGGTGGCTGGTGGCTGGTGGTCGGCATTGATGCCGGAGGCATCACAGCCGGTAGCCGGTGGTTGAGCGAAGCGACACCACCGGGTCTCCGCGCATCAATGGATCGCACCCCGGCAGGGGTGCCAGCCCTGCGGTGGTCGCTCAATCCCAGCCACACCCCCACCACCAGACCCGCCGGGCCGCCCGGATGGCATCCCTTCCGAGCGAAGCAACGGCCGACGGCGTCATCGGCCGGACCAACCGATGCCCGCCCAATGCCCGCTCACGCATCCGCAACCCCGCACAAAAAAGAGCCGGGGACCGTGTGCGGTCCCCGGCTCGGTTGCCAACCGACAGAGCAATTCCGGCAAATTGCCCACTGCCGTGCAGCGGTCAGAAGCGGAAGGTGAAGCCGCCCTCAAGGAAGTTGCTGTAGGAGTTCTCCTCCCGGGTCAGGGCGTCGTTGCCGTAGAGGAAGCGGTAGCCGAGGTTCAGGCTGAGAGCGTCGTTGACGTTGAACGAGACTCCCGCCTTGGCCTGCAGCGCCAGGTTCCAACTGGTGGTGTCCAGGTCGATCGGCAGCCTGGCCAGCGACTCGGCGCTGACGTTGGTGCGGACCACACCGCCACCGGCGCCAAGGTAGAAGCCGAAAGAGTCGGCCACCGGCACATGAAACACGGCGTTGGCCAGCAGCGGAATTTGCGACACGTCGCCCGACACCGGAAAGCTGGTGGCGCCGAAGCTGACCTCATCGATGTTGGCGCGGGCGTAGCCGACCTCGGCCTCGATCGCAAAGTTGTTGGCAAAGCGGTAGCCGAGCGCGCCGAACGCCCCCCAGCCGGTGTCGAAGTTCACATCCACCCCCATGGTGGAGACGTCGCGCAGCCAGAGCGCACCGACATGGGGCGAGAAGTAGGGGCCGTCACTGGTCGAATAACCCAGTGAATGCTGCTGCGGCGGAGGCTGGTAGGCCGGGGGTTGCCCCATGTAACCGGCTTGGGCTGACGTGATTCCCAGCGCGAACACGGCCGCGCCGACGAGGAATTTGGAAGCATTTTTCATGTGGATGAAGTGGGTGGTGGACGGTCAAACAGGCCGGACTCGACATCCCGGGCGGCCGCCGTGCCCTCGGTTTCGCCCGGGAATTTGATTCAGATTCCTTAACATTTTAGGTTTTCCAGGTAAACTTGCAAGAAAATATGCCGACGGGTGGAAATTTTCGGACGGCAGGCGGGCGGGGAGGCACCGGCGAGTCGCTGGTCGGGTGTCGGGTGGGGCGGACATCTTTGGTCCGCCCCGGCAATGGCCGATGGCGCGATTATCGGCTTGAAGCGCCCGCCGGGGTGGCATTGAATGCCAGCTTCCATGGACGGCCAACTAAAGATCATCAGCGGCAGCGCGCATTCCCATCTCGCGGTCGACATCTGCCGACTCGCCGGGGTGCCGCCCTGCGCCGTCACCCTGCAGTCATTTCCGGACGGGGAGACCTTTGTCAAGATCAACGAGAATATCCGCCGTCGGGACGTGTTCATCGTCCAGCCGACCTGCCCGCCGACCAACCAGAACCTGATGGAGTTGCTGATCATGGTCGATGCCGCCCGTCGCGCCAGCGCCGAGCGCATCACCGCAGTGATCCCGTTTTTCGGCTACGCGCGCCAGGATCGCAAGACCGAGCCGAGAGTGCCGATCACGGCCAAGCTGGTGGCCAACCTGCTGGTGGCAGCGGGGGTCAACCGGGTTTTGACGGTCGATCTGCACGCGGCGCAGATCCAGGGGTTCTTCGACATCCCGGTCGACCATCTCTACGCCATGCCGGTGCTGATCAAGGAGGTGCGAGAACGCGAACTGGGCGACTTGGTGGTGGTGTCGCCGGACGTCGGCGGCCTCAAGATGTCGCACGCCTATGCGACCAAGCTGGGGGCCGAGCTGGCGATCGTGGCCAAGCACCGGCGCAGCGCCACCGAGGTCGAGGCGATCTCGATCATCGGCGAGGTGGAGGGCCGCAACGCGCTGCTGGTGGACGATCTGACTGAGACCGCCGGAACGCTGGTGGCGGCGGCGGAGTTGCTGCGCAAGCACGGGGCGCGGAAGATTTACGCCGGGGTTTCGCACGCGGTGCTGGGCGAGATGGGGCGGGAGCGGCTGCTGAATTCCGAGATCGAGGAATTGTTCACCACCGACAGCGTGCCGATGGCCTGCGGGCCGAAAATCCACACCCTGAGCATCGCCCCGCTCCTGGCCGAGGCGATCCAGCGGATTCACATGGGAGAATCGGTCACATCTCTTTTTGACATCGAGGCCCAGTCGGGCTAGTCTGCGCGCCTTTTTCCAAACTCAGACAGCCAGTCCGGAGGTTCAGCAGACATGTCGAATACGATCTCATTGAAAGCCGAGCAGCGCCGCCGCAGCGGCACTGCCGATGTACGGCGCTTGCGCCGCGAGGGCCTCATTCCCGCCGTCGTGTATGGCAAGGGAGTGGACAACCTCAACCTGAAAATTGAAGAGCGCGGGTTCACCCGGCTGATGCAGGAGCAGGAAACCGACAACATCCTGGTTGACCTGGACATCGACGGCGAGGCCGCCACCCGCCTTGCCCTGGTTCAGAACATCCAGTACAACCCGCTCAACGGCAAGCTGTTGCACGTGGACTTCATGGTCGTCAGCGCGACCCAGGAAATCACCGCCGACGTGCCGCTGCACCTGGATGGAACCCCCATTGGCGTGCGCGAGGGCGGCGTGTTCGACCAGTTGCTGCACAGCGTCGAGGTGCGCTGCGTGCCGAGCCGGCTGCCGTCCAATATCGAGCTTGACATCAGCCAGCTGGACATCGGCTCGGCCCTGCACGTGTCCGACCTGGACCTTGGCGAGGGCGTGACCGCGGTGCTCGACGGCAGCGTGGTCGTGGCCCAGGTGTCCGCTCCGCGGGGCGGCCTCAAGGGCGAAGGTGAGGAGGAGGGCGACGAACCGACCGCCGAGGTGGTTGCGGAAGCCGGAGCCGAGGGCGAGGGCGAGACCAAGGAAGGCGACAGCGCGGAATAAGGCCCCCGGCCTGTGCCGGCGCGCGCCACCCCACCCCGTGGGGGCGGCGGTCCGCCCGGACCGACCATCCATGCAAGCGGACCCGAGTGCGCCAGCGGCAAGCCAGCTGAGGCTTGTCGTAGGACTGGGCAATCCCGGCCGGCGCTACGCCCGCACGCGCCACAACATCGGTTTCATGGTGGTCGACGAGGTCGTGCGACGCGCGGGCGAAAGCTGGTTGGGCGACCGCTCGCTCAACTCCGAGGTCGCCCGGCTCGGCTCACTGCGCCTGCTCAAACCGCAGACCTACATGAACGAAAGCGGGCGCGCGGTCGCAGCCCTTAGCCGCTTCCACCAGTGGCAGCCGCCGCAGTTGCTGGTGGTCTACGACGACGTCAGCCTGCCGCTCGGGCGACTGCGGCTGCGTGCGAGCGGATCAGCCGGCGGCCACAACGGCATGCGGTCGATCATCCAGCATCTGGGCAGCGACGGCTTTCCCCGGCTGCGGGTGGGCATTGGCGAGGGCCGGCGCTCGACCGGCGAGGGACTGACCGATCACGTGCTCGGCGATTTCACCGAGGCCGAGGAGATCGACCGCAGCGAGGCGGTGGATCGGGCGGCCGACGCCATTGAAACGGTGTTGCAGCGAGGCTGGGAAGCGGCGATGAACGAGTTCAACATTCCGCCGGCGCGCGCGACGCCGCCACCGCAGAGTTCCGGCGGCCGGCCCGCACCCGGTCCGGCCTGATCCTGTGCCGCGAACCGACCAGACCACATTTCACCATCCATCAACCCACACCACATCATCATGACTGAAGAAGCCACTGAAACCCGCAAATATGAAGCGGTGATCATCCTCGACACCAAGGCCAAGGAAGAGAGCGTCGAGACGCTCATCAGCCGCATTGGCAAGGAAATCGAAGACCTGGGCGCCCGCCTCGAGCAGATCGAGCAACTGGGCCGCCGCAAGCTGATCTACACGCCGCGCCACGTTGACGAGGGTCACTACGTCAGTTTCCAGTTCCACGCCTCGCCCGAATTGGTCGACCGCATCCAGGCGCGACTGAAGCTCAACGAGGACGTGTTCCTGCAGCAGTATCACCGTATCTGACGCGCCGGCCCTCCCGGAGCCTCCCGTATCAGCTGGTGGCATGCTGTTGGAGCAACTCCAGCGGCACGCAACTGAGCGTGGCCTCGTTGGTCGCGCCCAGAATCACCGGCGCAGCGCATCCTGCCTCCGCCGCCTCAAGCCAGCGCAGGGCGCACACGCACCAGCGGTCGCCGGGTTTCAGGCCCGGAAAGCCCCACTCGGGCCGCGGGGTCGTGAGGTCGTTGCCGCTGCTCTTGCTGAACGCCAGAAACTCGGCTGAAACCTCGGTGCACACCGTGTGCAGCCCGCCGTCCTCAGCGCAGGTATGGCAGCTGCCGTCGCGAAAAAAGCCGGTCATCGGGTCGTGACTGCAGGACTTGAGCGGACCGCCGAGCACGTTGCGTTGATTGAATTCCATGGCGCGCCACCATGCATTCCCGGCCCGGCCACGGCAAGCCCTCGATCGAGAATCGTAGCGAAGCGGACCATTGTTGGCGTCACGCACTCACCGGAACTTCACCGCCGGAGCAGGCGGGCGGCGAGTTCGGCGGCGGCCTGATGCATGTCTTGGACCTCGGCGTCGGCGCTGAGTTGCCGCGGCTTGCCGCTGGCGACCCGGATGACACCGGCGAGGCCGGCGGCGCGGGCGAAGCGGATGTCCTTGTCCTGATCGCCGATCATCCACGAGCTGGCGAGGTCGATGCCGTGCTCGCGCGCAGCGCGCAGGGCCATGCCGGGATGGGGCTTGCGCTCGGGATGATCGTCATCGTCGGCGGTGCAGGCGTAGACAACGTCGATCGGAACCCCGGCGGCGGCTTCGAGTTCGAGTTGCATCTTGCGATGGATCGATTCCAGTCCGCGCCCGGACAACAGACCGAGGCCGACGCAGCGCTGGTTGGTTACCAGCACGGTCAGGCGACCGGCGGCGCGCGCGGCAGCCACGGCTTGGGCGGCGCCCGGGCGCAAGGTGAAATCGTCCGGGCTCAGCACATAGCCCTCACCGGGACTCTCGTTGATGACGCCGTCGCGATCGAAGAACACAGCGGCCCTGGCGCGGCCGGGGAGCCCGGCCGGGGATCCGGGGTCGGATTGAGGGCCGTCATCGGCCGCGTGCGGGGTGTCGGGCATGCTTCCATTATAGCGCGGAACCGCGGCCCGGGCACGGCAGCAGAGCGGTGCCGGGCGGGGGGGCGGACGATGGCCACGGGTGAGACCGATCCGGATCCGGCGTTGACGCCCGCGGCACTTGGGCCAAGCGTAGGCGTCCCGCATGCGCCAACCAAGTCCTCATGCCGAACCGCCCGCCGCTGAGGAACACCAGCGGCAGGTGACCCAGCGCACGTTCCGATTGGAGATGTGGCGGGCGGTGCCGACCGGCGTGCTGGAGACGGTGGTGACCACCTTCGGTCTGCTGATTGCGGTCCAGTATTTCGAGGCCAGCGTGCTCATGAAGGCTGTGTTGCGCAGCAGTCCGAGCCTGGGATTGGTCGCCAGCTTGTTCCTGTTGCCGTTCCTGCTGCGCTTGCCCTGGGGATTGCCACGGGTGGCGGCGCTGCTGCACTTCACCGGGGCGCTGGGGTTTCTTGTGGCCATGGCCAGCGGCGACTCGGCGCACGGGTTCATCTTCGGCATGAGCCTGGGCTTGTTCAGCTACGCGGTGCAGGTGCCATTGCTGACCCAAATCTACAACGACAACTACCCGCCGCACGACCGCGGCCGGCTGTTCTCGCTGACCACCCTGGCTCGGGCCGGGGCGGCGATGAGCTTCAGTTATCTGGGCGGCCGCCTGCTGGGGCACGAGTTGTCCTGGTTCCCGCTGGTGCTGTCGGCGTTCGCCGTCTGCGGCTGCCTGTCGGCGGCGCTGATCAGCCGGGTGCCGGGCAAGCGGCCGTCGCGGCGGAGGCGGCGCCTGCGCAAGCCAACATTCACCAGCATGCGCTGGATCAAGCGTGACCCGGCGTTCCGGCGCCTGCTGGCGAGTTGGATGGTGCTGGGTCTGGGCAATCTGATGGCGATGGCGATCTACGTCGATTATCTGGCCGACCCGTTCTATGGCAACCCGCAGAGCGCGGCCACGGTGGCCCTGATGACCGGGGTCATCCCGCTGGCCGGCAAGCTGCTGTTTATCTATCACTGGGGAATCTGGTTCGACCGGCTGAACTTCTACACCGTGCGGGTGCTGCTCAACTCGCTGGTGGCGCTGGCGATCCTGCTGTTTTTCATCGCCGACTCGCTGTGGGTCAAGGGCATCGGCATGTTCCTCCACGGCGTGGCCTTGGGCGGCGGCAACATCGCCTGGAGCCTGTGGGTGACCAAGTTCGCTCCCGCCCGGCACGTGACCGAATACATGACGGTGCACACCTTCCTGACCGGATTGCGCGGGGCGGTGGCCCCGTTCCTCGGCCTCTACATGGTGCGCCTGATCCCCATCCCGGTGTTCGCCATCCTGTGTGCGGCCATGAGCGTGGGCGGCAGCATGATCATCGCCGGCAACCTGCGCGGGCGGCGCAAGAGCGGCCAGGGCAACGGCGATTCACCCACCCCGCCCGGCCAGCCGGCGGAGCCCGGCGGATAAACCGGTCCCGTCCCCGGGCCTCACGGCGCGGCTTGGCGGGTGGCGGTGGACCAAAAGCGGCCCTCGCAGTTCTCCAACAGCAGGCGCACATGCAGCGGCCGGCCGTCACCGGGGGCGTCCCAGGCAAACCGATTCCTCCCCTCGCGGACTTCGGGCACGGGTTGCCGGCGGGCCCAGCGGTCGGCGAAGGTCAAGGCTTCGTCGGGGCCGTGAAACACGGTCACAACCGGGTCGTCGCCAGCGTGATCGACCTCGAACTCCAGCTCGACCCGGGTGCCGTGCCGCCGCAGGCTGGTGACCCGGATCGAGCTTGGCACCGTGGTCAGGGCGCGGACGGCCTCGGGAGTGAGGTAGTCGACCGAACCGAGCCCGTCGCCGGACCGCGGCAGCCCGGTCCACGCTCCCTCGGGTGGCCGGCGCCAATACCAGCCGCCGGTCTGCAGAAAGAACCAGCCGTCGCCGGTGAGCCCTCGGTCGGTGTGGGTGAGACCGGTGGCGGGATCGACGTTGCCGTGGCTGATGCGATCAAGCTGGTGCCACCGGCCCTCGTCGTCCATAACCCAGCCGCGGTAGCGCATGCGCCGCGGGTAGGGTCCGCTGCGCTGTCGCTGGGGCGGTCCGGGCACCTCGACGAAGCTGCCGACCCAGAGTGACTCCAACGGGCGGCCGTCGTTGAACTGGTTGCCTGCGGCGAACAGCCGCCAGCGCCCTTCGTCGGCGGCGTAAAAGTAGCTGAAGTAAGTATCGTAGGGATCACCCGGCTCGACCCTGAGGGCGAACGTCTGGCGTTGTTGCTGGCGGCCTTCGAGGGGATCCCAGCCACGGACCTTGACGCCGGTGCCTTCGTGGTCGAAGCCGCCGAACCGCGCTTCACGGTGGCCGACGGCGAGCAGGTGGGACAGTTGTTCCACCGCGGGCTCGGGTTGGTTGCGGCGGAATGACCACAGGGAAAAATTGACGCCGGCCCCAACCCGACCGTCGGCCAGCCAGGTGGGGCCGTAGTAGCCGAACGGGGTGGTGATGGGGCAGTAGAAATCCCGATCGCCGGGCTTCGCATCCATTTCCATCACCCACAGACGGACCCGTTCGGGCTCGGTGGAGCTGGTGAAACGGGCGTGGGCGGCGGCGGGGCGCCAGCGGAGGCGCAGCACACCGCTGTCGGCGATGGCAGGGCCGCTGAGTTCGAGCGATTCAAACAGGGCGTCATCTTCGACCTCGTCAGCGGTGAGGAACAACGAGTGCCGGCCGGCTCCCGGCGCCTGCAAGGTGGCCACGGGATCGTGGTCACCCGTGCCGTCCGGAGTCGGGTCGTCGGCGGCCAGGGGCACGGGTTGATCGCCGAGCGACACCGAGAAGCGACCACCGGACACCCGGGCGCGGACTTGGATTTCTCCTTCACGTGGCAGCCACAAACCCCACTCGGCCCTGTCACCGGGCCGCCAGTTTTCGATCAGGGCAAAGGATCGCCCGCCGTTCAGTCGGTCGATGTCGGCGTTCTGTCCTTCGCCGGCGGCCCGCGGCCCGTGGCGGGGGAAGAACGCCTCGTTGGGGGTCAGCAACAGGCGCCCGTCGGTAGCGCGCTGGAGCAGGAGGACCAGACCCTGGGAGGCGGCCTCGTCGCCGGGCACGGGCATCCATTCCAGCGGCGCGTCGATCTGACCCGGGTCCGGCACGGCGGCGGGCGGCGCGGCGTTCCCGACCCCGGATTGCGGCACCCATGGCAGCAACGCCAAAATGAGCACGGTAGCCTGGCGCAAGCACCCCACCCGGCGGGCGCCGGCGCGACCGGGATACACGCCGGGGGCTGATTCAGGCCGACATTTGGAAAGACCCATGGGGCGGACAATGACAGAGCGGGGCGGCCCGGCACGGTGGCGGGCGGGTGTCGCCGGCGGGCGTTATCCTCCGGCGGGTTCGCCTTGCGCCCCGGCGAGTTGGTTGTCGTCGAAGGCCGGACTGCTGGCCAGGTAGACCGTGCTGGCGGCGGGCCGGTCCTGCAGCGGGTTGTCAAAACGAACCACCTCGGCGCGCACATCAGCGAACACCTGACCGAGCACGTCCAGGTAGACGGCGTCGGGCGGGTCGTCGGACCACAGGCCGAACACCCCACCGGCGGTCAGTTGCCGTGCCAGCCGCGCCATGCCGCGCGGCTGGTAGAAGGCCGCGTGCGAGGGATGCAGCCACTTGGTCGGGGAGTGATCGACGTCCAGCAGCACCGCGTCAAACCGGCGCCCGGGCTGGTCGAGGTCGAATCCCTGCTGCGGGTTGGCCGCCAGAGCAAAGAAGTCACCATGCACCAGCCGACAGCGGGGATCGGTCGACAACTGCCGGCCCAGGGGAACCAGCTCGCGCCGGTGCCAGTCGATCACCGCGTCCATCGCCTCGACCACCAACAGCGACGCCACCCGCGGGTCGACCAGCGCGGCGGCGGCGGTGTAGCCGAGCCCGAGACCGCCGACCACCACCGACAAGTCGTCGCGGTCCTCCAACTCGGCCAACCCGAGGGTGGCGAGTGCGGTTTCGACTTCGGTTTGCAAGCTCGACATCAGGAAAGCGTCGCCGAGAATCACCTCGTGGACTTCCCGATGGTCCAGCGCCGGCACCACGCGGCGACGCAGGATCAGGTCGCCCATCGGTGTGCGGCGGAAGTCGAGTTCTTCAAAAAGGCGTGGGGCGGAGGACATCGTTGAGGGCGCGCAGGGTTGGTGACGGGCACTGTGTGGGTGGTGGCAAGCCGGAGATCATCCGGCGGCGAGCGGCATCGAAGGAGCCGCGTGACAAGTCTGCAGGCTGCCGAGCAGATCCTCCAGCCACCGCAGTTCGGGCAGGTCGGCCAGCGTCTCGCGCAATAGCTTCGTCGCCGGCGGGATGAACTCCAGAAAGCGCGGCTTGGCACAATTCCGGCCCAGATTGCCGTAGGCGCCAAGCGCCTGCATCAAGCGCTGGACTGCGCAACCGGCATAGCGCCGCAGCAGCACCGGGTCAGTCGGATCGAGGCCGCGCAGGCGGGCACTGTCCTCGAACAGAATCAGCCGTTCGCCGCGCCCCAATGCCACGTAGGGATCGCACAGCAGCGAGGCAATGTCGTATTCCGCCCAACCCGGGCGCAGCCCTTGGAAATCCACCAGCACCACCTCATCCCCCCGCAGCATGAGGTTCTGCGATTGGAAATCGCGATGCACCATGTCCGGCGCCCCGGCACCGAGTTCGTCGGCCAGCGCGGCCAGCGACGGGTGAGCACGCCAGCCATCGATGTCTGCCGCCGGCGCGGTGCTGAACGGGTTCACGCATTGATCGAAAAAATAATCCTGCTCCCATCGATACATGCCGCTGTCAAAACCGGGCATCAGACCATCGCGCTCGCCCGCGGACAGGCTCGACGGACGGATGCCATGCAGCGTGCGCACGGTTTCCAGAGCGGCACCGTAAATCTGACGCAGGCGCGGCCACGGCTGGCCGCGCTGACACCACAGGTCGCGGCTGCCGAGGTCCTCGACCAGGGCCAGGCGCTGCTCGGCGTCGGCCTGCAGGAGATGCGGCACCCGCACGTCGTGCCGTTCGAGGATGGCGTGCGCCAGCAGGAACCGGTCGTTGTCGGGCCGTTGATCGGTCCAAGCCACCAGAATCACGCTGACCGGATCGCCGGCGGTGGCCGTCGGCATTGTGGCCCTCAACCTCAGCACCACCCGACCGGAACCGCCATTGTGCACCGGTTCGACCACCCAGCCGGCTGAGTCCCACGAAGGCAGCGCCGACCGCACAAAGGCGCGCATGGGTTCCGTCAGTGCAAGGTCGGGCATGATAAGGGCGGCAGACAACGAGGCGATCGCGGGCGCAACAGGGCCGCGGCTGATTCCCGGCGGCAGGTCCGGGGCGGCAGGCGCCTGCGTGCGCGCCAACCGCCCGGGCGGTCACCGCCGCAAACCGCGACGTAAGCGGGACCCGTGCCGCCGTCAAGCCCCGCTCCGGCTGGAATCATTTTCCGGCCCGGCGCCTCGGCCGGTCCGGCGCGGATTATCCCCCTCGATGAGCAACCGCGCTCGATCGGCCCACCACGACAGAGTGACA
>SKLO01000559.1 GCA_007123195.1 Verrucomicrobiales bacterium
GCCGACCCAGATCAAAAACAGGGCCCAGAAAATCGCCAGCCCGGTCAGCCAGCGAAATCCGGCTGGTGCGCGTGCTGCTGGATCAGTTGCCATCGTCATTCGAGTTCAAAAAGAGTTGCTTCCATTGCCCTGAAAACCGTTCCCCGCAACCCGCCGTTGTCGTCTCCCTGGTTTCCCGGGTCGCCTGAATCCTACGCCGCAAGGGGTGGACTTCGACTCACCGTTTCCGCAGCCCCGCGCCAAGCGTCAAGGAGCAACGGCCTCCCTGCCGTTCAGCACGCCCCCCGACGCCGCGGTCCCTTCCCGCCTGGTCCCTTCACGGCAAGGATGCCGTGGCTCCTTGGCACACTCTTGCCCGCCTGCCGATGGGCGGGATCATGGCCCCGCCATTGGCGGAGAACCTCATGCCGGATCAATGACCGCTGCATGAGCCTCCCATTGAGATGGGGGAAAGGAGTGTCCGCCCTCCATGGCTGCTTCGCCCTCCCCCATTCACCCCCCCGCAAGCCGGGGGCTATGATAGGGGGGGCACCCCTGTCCGCCCGCCAGTGAAAGGGCGCGCGTGCGGGCCATTGGACGGAGCGCAAGCACCCCATCGAGGCCCGCTGCGGTTCATTCGCTGAGGGCGCAAGTGGCGGTGGAAGTGGGGGCGCATGGCAAGGTCGACCCGTCCCCCGGTCGAATTGAAGGCATTTTAACCTACGATCGCTGCGTGCGCGAGGACCCGGGTGAGGCGGCGCGTCGCGGTGCTTTCAGGCATCGCACAGCGACGGCCGCCAGCGGATCCGCTTCACTGCTCGCCTTCGGCACACGGGGCCCTTTGACGGTCCCGGTCGCTGGCGGCAAAATAATGCGCGGCGCTGGCCGACACCCCGCAGGCCACCTCGTCGGCACTCAGCCCCTCGGTCTCGATCCGCAGGTGGGCCACCCCGGCATAGCGGGGGCGGCGCTCCCGCCAAAGTCGCTCGGCCTCGGCACGAGGGTTCTCCACATGCAGCATGGGCCGGTTGCGGTTGGCGCACACGCGCTGCCACATGTCCTCCATGTCGGCGTCGAGCCAGACCACGCACCCCAGCGAGCGCAGCAGCGGCAGGTTTTCGTCCGCGCTCACGATCCCGCCCCCGGTGGCCACCACCATGCCCTCACGCCCGAGCAAGGACCGCAGCGCCTCCGACTCGCGCCGCCGGAACCCGGGCTCGCCCTCGGCGGCAAAAATCTCCGGGATGCTGCGGCCCCCGGCCGCCTGCACGATCACTTCATCGAGGTCGACAAACTGCAACCGGCAGGTCTGGGCCAGATGCTTGCCCACCGTCGTTTTGCCGCAGCCCATGAAGCCCACCAGCACCAGGTTGAGCGGGCAGGGATCTTCCCTGTCGGCGGCCTGGTTCGGTTCGGTGCATGCTTGCATATCGGCTGATTGCACGACCTTCGACCGGGGTTGCCCGGAGTCAAGGCGGGACGGGGCTTGCTGACCACCATTGAAACCGCGTCACGATGTGGCAGGATAGGCGGTTTCATCCATGCAGACGCGTCTTCTTGCCACCGATCCCAAGCCCGCCCTCGATGAGGCCGTCGCCGCCGCGGTTGATCTGCTGCATGCGGGCCAACCGGTGGCGCTGCCGACCGAGACGGTCTACGGCCTGGCGGCGGTGGCCACCGATCCCGACGCCGTTCGCCGGGTGTTCGAGGCCAAGGAGCGCCCGTCCCATGACCCGTTGATCGTCCACGTCAACAGCCGCGCGATGCTCGACCAGGTGGCGGACATCCCCCCTGAGCTGGAATCGATCGTGGCCACCCTGACCGGCCAGTTCTGGCCCGGCGCCCTCACCCTGGTGCTGCCCAAATCCAGCGCCATTCCCGACCAGGTCACCGCCGGGCTGCCGACGGTCGCGGTTCGCCGCAGCGCCCACCCGGTGTTCGCCCGGGTGATCAAGTCGCTGGATCAACCGCTCGCCGCCCCCAGTGCCAATCGCTTTGGCCGCATCTCCCCCACCTCCGCCCGCGCCGTGCTGGCCGAACTGGAGGGACGGATCCCGCTGGTGCTCGACGGCGGTGCCTGTGCCGAGGGCGTGGAGTCCACCATCGTCAAGCCGGCCCCGCCGGACAAACCGGGCGGCAAGCCGGTGCTGCACATCCTGCGGGCCGGACCGGTGACACCGGACGACCTCAAACGCTTCGGCAAGCTGAACTGGACCGCCACCGCCCCCAAACCGCGCCGCCCCCACGCCCACCCCCTCGACCCGGTGCCGCCCACAGTGGTCGAGGCCCCGGGCATGCTCGACGCCCACTACTCGCCGGTCACCCCGCTGCGCTTGCTGGCCTCGCCCGGCGAATTCCAGCCGCAGCCGGACCGGCGCTACGCCCTGCTCAGTTTCCGCGGCGATCCGGACGACGGCTACCTCGACCTGGCGGAGTTTGAGGAAACTGTGGTCCTGAGCCCCGGTTCCGGCAAACTGCCCGAGGCCGCGGTCCGGTTTTACTTTCTGCTGCGTCACCTCGACGACCTCGGGGTCGATGAGATCATCGCCGAACCAATCCCCGAACGCGGCGTCGGCATCGCCCTTCAGGACCGTCTGCGCCGCGCCGCCGCCGGTCACCATCGCCCCGCGACCGACCCCTCCTGATTGCGCCCAGGCGCAGCGCCCGACCCATCGCGGCCCGCTTCGACCGTCCTCCCTGCCTCATCGTTCATGTCGTCCGAGCCACCCGCCTCCCCGTCACCGCCGCGCCCGCCCGATGCCGGACGGGAACGTGTCGACGGCTCCGGCGTGACGCCGCGGGCCGCCACCGTGGTCAGTGCCGCCGCCAGCGGAGTCGATCCGCGCAGGGCCATGCGCTCGGCCGGAATCATCTCGCTGGCGATCGCCTGCTCGCGCGTGCTCGGCCTGATCCGCGAAATGATCCTGGCGGCCCTGTTCGCCGGGGAGAACCGCAAGTGGCTCGATTGCTTCAACATGGCGTTCCGCACGCCCAACATGCTGCGCGACCTGTTCGCCGAGGGCGCCTTGTCGACCGCGTTCGTCACCGTGTTTTCCAAAAAGATCGCCAACGAGGGCGACCGCCCGGCCTGGCAGCTCGCCTGCAAGATGGCCACCCTGACCGCGGTGTTCATGTCAGGGGTGGCCATCGCCGGCATCGTGTTCGCCCCCTTCATCATCGACTGGCTGGCGTTCGGCTGGCGCGAGTCGGCACCCGAGAAGATCGAGTTCACCGTGCTGCTGGCGCGCATCATGTTCCCCTTCATCGCGCTGGTGTCGCTGGCCGCGCTGGTGATGGGCATGCTCAATGCCAAGGACGTGTTCGGCATTCCGGCCATGGCGTCGTCGTTCTTCAATCTCGGCTCGATCATCGGTGGCGGCCTGCTGGGATGGTGGATCGACCCGACGTTCGGCAAAAACGCGCTGATCGGCTTTGCGTTCGGCACCCTGATCGGCGGCCTGTGCCAGCTGACCATCCAGTTCCCGGCCCTGCGCAAGGTGGGGTTCCGTTACCGGCGCGACCTGCGCTGGCGCGACAGCGGTGTCACCAAGATCCTCCAGCTGATGTGGCCGGCGGTGATCGCCGGCTCGGCGGTCCAGGTCAATGTGCTGCTCAACAGCATCTTCGCCTCCTTCCTGGTCGATGGCTCGGTGTCCTGGCTCAGCATGGCCTTCCGCCTCATGCAGCTGCCGCTCGGCATCTTCGGCGTCGCCGTGGCCACCGTCACCCTGCCGGCCCTGGCCCGCGCCGCGCGCGAGGGCTGGAGCCCGGACTTCAACCGCCAACTGGCCACCGGCATGCGCACCGTGTTCGCCCTCACCCTGCCGGCCGCCCTCGGCCTCAGCCTGCTGGCCGAACCCATCATCTCGGTCATCTTCGAGCGCGGCCGGTTCGACCTCACCGACCGCCTCATGACCGCCGAGGCGCTGCGCTTCTACGCCGTCGGCCTGCTGTTCTACGGCGGCATCAAGGTCGTGCAACCCGCGTTCACCGCCATCGACCGCCGCTTTGTCCCGATGTATGTCTCGCTGGCATCAATCCTGGTCAATGCCGGCCTCAATTCCTGGTTCGTGTTCGGCTTGGGCAAAAACCACGCCTGGCTGGCGCTTTCGACCGGCGTGGTCGCCGCGGTCAATTTCTTCGCCCTGGTGATCATCCTGCGGCACCTGGTCGGCACCCTGCACGAATGGGAGTTCATCCGCGCCGCCGTGCGCTCGATGGCGGCCGCCGCCGTCATGGTGGTAACCTGCGTGATCGCCCAGCACACCCTGCTGGCCGGTTGGGACGACTACGGCCAGCTGATTCGCATCCTCACCCTCGGAGCGGTCATCGGCGTCGCCGGCACCCTCTACCTCGGACTCTGCCACCTGTGGAAGGTCGAGGAGGTCAGCAATTACCTCGGCGGTGTCTACCGCCGCTTCCACCGCCGCCGCAGCACCCCGCCCGCCACCAAGTCGCGCGGGCCCAAGGACCCCGACTGGCCTGACCAGATCTGACCCCGATCCCGCCCGGCCC
>SKLO01000549.1 GCA_007123195.1 Verrucomicrobiales bacterium
CACCCGTCACCCGTCACCCGTCACCCGTCACCCGTCACCCGTCACCCGTCACCCGTCACCCGTCACCCAAACTGTCCAGCCGAACACTTGACCCGTCCACGTCCGCCAGCTATTGATTGATGGACACCGCTGAAGCAGCTACACCAGCCGGGCCGACCATGGTCCCCCGTCCAGTGGGCCGGCGGCCCGCCGTCAACGTTCCAGCGTTCATCCCAACATCATGCCCGAGCCCGCCGCATCCCACAGCTATACCGAAGACGACATCCGCTCGCTCGACTGGCGCGAGCACATCCGCCTGCGCCCGGGCATGTACATCGGCAAACTGGGCGACGGGTCGCAGCCGGACGACGGCATCTACGTGCTGCTCAAGGAGGTGCTCGACAACAGCATCGACGAGTTCGTCATGGGCTACGGCAAGCGCATTGACATCGAGGTCGAGCCCGGGCGCGCCACCGTGCGCGACTACGGCCGCGGCATTCCGCTGGGCAAACTGATGGACTGCGCCGCCAGGATCAACACCGGCGCCAAATACGATTCCGAGGCGTTCAAGCGCTCGGTCGGCCTCAACGGCGTCGGCATCAAGGCGGTCAACGCGCTGTCGTCGATGTTCGAAATCCAGGCATTCCGCGAAGGCAAGACCAAGGCGATCGAGTTCTCCGCCGGCGAGGTGGTGGCTGAAATGAAGCGCGCCCACGCCACCGACGAGGTCGACGGCACCCGGCTGACCTTCGTGCCCGACGCCGACCGGTTTGGCGACGGCGTGCGGTTCCGGCCCGAGTATATCGAGACCATGTGCCGGTTCTACAGCTGGCTCAATCCCGGCCTGACCCTGGTGCTCAACGGCAAGCGCTTCGTGTCGAAGAACGGCCTGCTCGACCTGCTGCAGGCCAAGCTCGAGCAGGAGCCTCTGTATCCGGTGGTGCACCTGCAGGGCGAGGACATCGAGGTGGCGTTCACCCACGGCGACGATTCCGGCGAGGAGTATTACAGCTTCGTCAACGGCCAGCACACCACCCAGGGCGGCACCCACCTGGCGGCGTTCCGCGAGGCGGTGGTCAAGGGCGTGCGCGAGTTCACCAAGAAGAACTTCGAGCCCGCCGACGTGCGCAACGGCCTGATCGCCGCCATCAGCATCCGCGTTCAGGAACCGGTGTTCGAATCGCAGACCAAGACCAAGCTCGGCTCCAGCCACATGGAGCCCGGCGGCCGCCTGCTGCGCACCCACATCAACAACGTCGTCGCCGAGCAACTCGACAACCACCTGCACAAGCACGCCGACGCCGCCAAGGCCATTGTCGAGCGCATCCAGCGCAGCGAGCGCGAGCGCAAGGAACTGGCCGGCATCCGCAAGGCCGCGCGCGAGAGCAACCGCAAGGCCCGGGTGCACAACAAGAAACTGCGCGACTGCCGGGTGCGGCTCAATTCCAAGCACAAGCAGCGCGAGGCCACGACCATCTTCATCACCGAGGGCGACTCGGCCACCGGCTCCATCACCACCGCGCGCGACGTCGAGACCCAGGCCGTGTTCTCGCTCCGCGGCAAGCCGCTCAACTGCTTCGGCCTCAGTCGCAAGGTGGTCTACCAGAACGAGGAGTTCCACCTGCTGCAGTCGGCGCTCGACATCGAGGACGACATCGACAACCTGCGCTACAACCGGGTCGTGCTGGCCACCGACGCCGATGTCGACGGCATGCACATCCGCCTGCTGCTGCTGACTTTTTTCCTGCAGTTTTTCCCGGAGCTGGTGCGGCGCGGCCACCTGTTCATCCTGCAGACGCCCTTGTTCCGGGTGCGCAACCGCAAGGAGACGCGCTACTGCTACAGCGAGGAGGAGAAGCGCGCCGCGGTCGACGCGCTCGGCGGCCGCAAGGCCGAGATCACCCGCTTCAAGGGCCTCGGCGAGATCTCGCCCTCGGAGATGGGCGACCTGATCGGCGACAACATCCGGCTCGACCCCGTCAGGCTCGAAACCCACGGTCATCTCAAGGAGCTGCTGACGTTCTACATGGGCAAGAACACCCCCGACCGGCAGGAATACATCATCGACAACCTCCGCTTCGAGGTCGCGCTCAACGACGCCGGCCAGGAGGACGAACTGCCCGAGGACGCGGACCAGGCTGCGGAGTTGGCCGGCACGCCGTGAGCCGTCGGCCACGAAAAGTTGGAAAACAAGGCAGCGATCTCCAAACTGAGGGAGCAAAGCGACCCGTTTGTAGCAGGAAGCGAAGGCTGGGTTTCTTGCCGTGAGGGTCGAGGCGGAAGTGGACCGCGGCACCGAAGGTGACGCGCTGAACGGCAAGGATGCCGTTCCTCCTTGCGCACTTCGCGCGAGGTTTTGGGCCACGCACAAGTATCCCATCGCCCCTTGGAGTCGAGGGGTCGCCGCGGGCCTCGAGCCACGGGCAAGCGCGGCGTTCTGGCCGCCTGAACACAAAAATCCCCAATGCCCCGGAGCCGGGCTTTGGGGATTGATCTGTTGGGAGGGGAACCCAAACCGGCCCTCACCTGCGGCGGCGCAGCAGCGCGAGCAGACCGCCGAGGCCGATCAACAGCCCGGTGGACGGCTCGGGCATGACGGTCAACTGCTGGGATATGGCGACCATCGGCAGAAAGTCCGCGTTATTCTGGGTGGCGAACGCCGGCCCCCAGTTCCACCAACCCGTCCAGTGTCTGCGCGAGCTGCCGCCAGCACCCAGTGCGCTGCTGGCAACCCCTCCGGGGCCGGTGCCCGTCCAGACGTTATTGTTGCCGCCGGTGAGGTTTGACAAGGGGTTGCCACTGTTGCCACCCGTGCTCGGAGGAAAGGCAAAATCCCAAAAGTCGGCGGCATCCGTGCCCAGTAATCCGCTGCCGGTAAAGCTGTCGCCCGGATTAAGGCTGTGGTAGACATCAAACGCCGGCCCGGTGATGACGGCGTTGTCGATCGCGTTGACGCTTGAGGTCGATCCCAGAGCATACCAGTTGACCGGACCCGTTCCCCACAAAGCCGTGCCCAATCCCGCAGAATTTGCCTCCGCCTGCACGAATGCGTTGTAGTCGGCAATGTTGGTTGATGTCGCGTTGGTTGTACCGGTCGTGACGAAAACCAGATGGTAGGTGTCGCCCACCTGCCACGGCTGGCCGGTGGCTGGGTTGGTGCCCGAGGTGTCGAGAATGCCGAGCTGGCCGACGAGAGAAGCCGACTGGGCCTGCGGAGCGGCCATCATGGCGAGGGCGCAGGCGGCGCCGATGGCAAGGAGTCGTCTCAATGAGTGTGATTCGGGATTCATGGTGGTTTGGCAGCGTTTCGACGTAGGTCCGGGACCGGACGATGTCCTCCTGGGATGCAGCGCCTTGGGTGCGCTTGCGAGACAATGATCCGGATACCCAACAAACTGCCCGGTTTCAAGGACTCTTGCACGATTTCAATCTCGACACGTGCCCCTTGAGGGGGCAAGTTGGCGCGATTGCATGATGAATCAGTTCCGAGTTGCCAGTGTCGTCGATCAGGCGGTGGATTTTCTGCGCGATCAGATTCAACGCGGTCGCTGGAGCGGCCTCATGCCCGGGCGGCACGAGCTGGCGGTGGAACTGGGGATCAACCACAAGACCGTCGAGGCCGCGCTCAAGCAACTGGAGCGGCAGGGGGTGCTGGAGGCGGGCGGCAGCGGCCGCCGGCGACGCATCAGCCCGCTCGCAGGCAAGACCGGTCTGGCACCGCTGCGGATTGCGATCCTGGCCTGGATGTCCGGCGACTGGTCCCTGAACTACCTGGTGGACATGAAGCACCGGCTGATCGAGGCCGGCTTCACGGCGTTCTACACCGAGCCCTGTCTCAGCGATCTCGGCATGGAGGTGCCGCGGATCGCGAAACTGGTGAAGCGGACCAGGGCGGATGCCTGGATCGTGGTGGGCGGGTCGCGCGAGGTGCTGGAGTGGTTCGCCGCCCTTGAGCAGCCGGTCTTCGCCCTGTTCGGCAGGCGCAAGGGCTTGCGCGTCGCCGGCGGCGGGCCGCACAAGCCCACCGCGTATGCCGAGGCGACGAGGATGTTGCTGGCCCTGGGGCATCGGCGCATCGTGCTGCTCACCCATGCCCTGCGACGCCTGCCCGGGCCGGGCAGCAGCGAGCGCGCCTTCCTGGCTGAACTTGAAGCCGCCGGGATCCCTCCCGGCGACTACCATCTGCCGGATTGGGATGAGCATGCGGACGGCTTTCACCGGCGGCTGGAATCGCTGTTCGAACTGACACCGCCAACGGCGCTGATCCTGGACACGGCCCCGTTGTTCGGCGCCGCCCAGCAGTTCGTCGCCCGACTCGGCCTGCGCGTGCCCGAGGACGTTTCGCTGGTGTGCACGGACGAGCCGAGGGAGCTGATCTGGCAGCGCCCCCCGGTGAGCCATATCCGCTGGGACAGCCGTCCGCTGGTGCGGCGCGTGGTCAACTGGGCCGCGAACGTCAGCCGGGGCCGGCAGGACATTCGCCAGACCCTGGTCCGCAGTGAATTTGTTACCGC
>SKLO01000065.1 GCA_007123195.1 Verrucomicrobiales bacterium
CTCCCAGCGCCCCGGCCCCTCGGCACGATCCAACCGCGTCCCGAGCAGACCGATCACCACGTTGCGCTTTATCATTCAGGATAGAATTACGCTATTCCCGGATAATATCCAGCCGTTTGGAGAATCGGCCCGGGCTTGAACCGGATTGCCCTGGAAAAATTTTCACCTCATAACCTGTTGCTGGTGTGTGCTTTATGAGATCGCTCCAATCTCTGGCCGACGGGTTGGCACGAGGCATGTTTTACCAACTGGCACCACGACGAGTGGAGTCAAGCGGCGTCCAAGGGGTTCCCAACCGACGTCCCGCCACGGCTCCACGGCTCGTCCCGACCGGGGCGAGGTTCGTCGTTCTTCGATGGTTCCCCCGAAAAGGGCCGGGTTCGATTCCCGGACAACGGTGGGGCCGGCGCGGACGAAAACGGTGGCCACGGCTCTGCGCGGGACCCGCGCGACGGTCGCGGATTCCGGGGGACCAACCCCGGGCCGCGATCCCGCGCGGGCAACCCGCCCGCTGTCGCAACCGGTCCTCGCCGGCCTCACTCCGGCCGCCATCACTCAAACCTGAACGACCATCCGCACACATGAACACGATCCCATGGCTCCAACCCCTGAACCCGATCCGCCGGCTGCCCGGTTGGAGCGAGTGGCAGGTGCCGGCCCGGCTGGCGGCGTTGCACCTCCATCGCGGCGAGGTGGTCGGTGAACTGACCACCGGCCGCCACCGCTTTGTCGGTCTTCACCACCAGCTGTGGGCGGCCGACCGCCGCGAACAACAGCTGCTGGTGGTCCAGCAGGAACTGCTGACCGCCGACGGTCTGCCGGTGCGCCTGTCGGTGCTGGCGCGATTCCGCATCACCGACGTGCGGCGCCTGTTCGAGGCTCAGGTCGACGCCGAAGAAGCGTTCCGGGCGGTGATCCAGCTGGCGTTGCGCGAGCTGGTCACCGGGCTGACGCTTGACCAACTGCTGGAGCAGCGCGGATCGCTCGGCCAGCCGCTGACCCTGGCGGTGGCGGCCGCCATCGGTGACCGCGGGATCGAAGTGCTGGCCGTGGATCCCCGCGACCTGACCCTCGGCGCCGAGGTCCGCCAGGCCCATGCGGCGGTGGCGCTGGCGCGCAAAACGGCGCTGGCCGAGCTGGAGCGGGCCCGCGGTCAGGCAGCGGCGACGCGCACCCTGGTCAATGCGGCCCGGCTGCTAGAAAGCCACCCCGGCCTGGCGCAACTGCGCCAGCTGGAAGCGTTCGATCAACTGGCGCGCAACTCCGGTCACCACCACCTGCTGATGCACCTGCCCGAGGCCTGGATGACGGCGGGCTTGTGACCACCAACGCCGCCAGGCCAACCACGGCGGCGGCCCGGCCGCACCATGGCCCGGCCGCCGCCACCCGGTTCACCTCAATCCGATTCATTCTTGTCCGACCTGGTCCGTTCCAAGGACCCTGACACATCACTTTTTCGCCGGCCGCGGGGCCGACCGGGGTTCGCTCCCGAATCCGGCCCCGACCGCAGCCCCGCGGCCAGGGGATGAAACCCCCTTCCGACCGGCTGCCCATTGAGCCGCGCCCTCGGCGGAACTGGTTGCCCCAAGCCGGGCACGACCCATCACTGATCAAATCCACCACACCATGACCACCCCGCTCCAAATCGACGGCCGCCAGGGCGGCGGGCAGCTGCTGCGCTCGGCGTTGACGCTGTCGCTGCTGACCGGCCGGCCGTTCCAAATCGGCGACATCCGCGGCGCCCGACCACGGCCCGGTTTGAAGCGCCAGCACCTGACCTGCGTGCGCGCGGCGCTGGCGATCTCCGGCGGCACCGCCGAGGGTGCCGCCCCGGGATCGTCCGACCTGCGGTTCACCCCCGGTGCGGTCACCGCCGGCGATCACGAGTTCCGCATCGACGGCGCAGGCAGCACCTCGCTGGTGCTCCAAACCGTGCTGCTACCCCTGCTGCAAGCGGGCGGCGTTTCGCGGCTGCGGTTGCAGGGCGGCACCCACAACCCGCTGGCACCAACCTTCGACTACCTCGACCGGGTGTTCCTGCCGCGGTTGCGCGCCATGGGCGCAAGGGTGGAGTTGGAGCTTGTCAGGGCCGGATTCATGCCGGCCGGCGGGGGCGCAATCGAGTGCCGCATCGAGGGTCCCACCGACTGGCGCCCGCTGGACCAGGCGACCGCACCGGATGCCGGCGACCGGTCGCCGCCGACCCTGCGGCTGCTGGTGCGGCACGCGCACTTGAAGCCCGAAATCGTGCGCCGGGCGGTGGCCGCCGCGCGGGCATCGCTGGCGGAGGCGACCGGTCACCACGGTCACCAGGACGCCGGGGCCGCGCTGGAAGTGGTCGATCAACCGCATCCCGACGCCCTCTGCGGCGGCCTGGCGCTGGTGGTGGAAGCCGAGCCGACCGGCACCGGCACCGGCCATCGCGCCGAGCCGGCCGATCTGCGGGCGCAGACCACGGCGTTCGGCGGCCGCGGCATTCGCGCCGAGCAGCTGGGGCAACAGGCGGCGCGCGCCATGCGCCAGCACCTGGCGGCCGGCGAACCGGTGGACCTGCAGTTGGCCGACCAGTTGCTGCTGCCCCTGCTGGTCGGCGGCGGACAATTCCGCGCCGCCGGCGCCACCGCCCACACCAGGTCCAACGCCGGCCTGATCGATGCCTTCCGCCCGGACCGCCTGCAATTGATCCCGACCGAAGATCGTCGCCTGCTGGTGCGGGTCGATGATCCCCTGCCCGCCGGGCAGCCATGAAGAGCGCAAGCAACCAACCACCCACCGTCTCGCCTGACAATCACACCTGACATTCACACCAGACGCGGGCTTGAACCCGCACGACACCACCAGACATGAACGCAAAACACCTGCTGACCCTCGGCGTGCCCTACGGCGCTCCGGTCAAGGAAGCCCTTGGATTCATTTCCGCCTACTGCACCGCCGGCGGCGACAAGCAACGGCTGCGCGAGGAAATCACCGCCGTGCTGGCGGACCCCGATTCGCACGTTGACGACGAGCTGCGGGCGTCGTTCGCCCGCTCGCTGATTGCAGAGCGCGAGCGCCCTCCGCTGACCCGCGAGCACGGCCCGGCACCCTGGCGCCAATGGGGCCAGGACCTCGATGAAAACTGCGTCGGCCAGATGAAATCCGCCTGCCTGCTGCCGGTCAGCGTGCGCGGCGCCCTGATGCCCGACGCCCACCTCGGCTACGGACTGCCGATCGGCGGCGTGCTGGCCACCGACAACTCGGTGATCCCGTATGCCGTCGGGGTCGACATTGCCTGCCGCATGTGCCTGACGGTGATCGACTGGCCGGTGGAGGAACTGGACCGGCGGCGCGACGACCTGCGCGACAGCCTGCAACGGGAAACCCTGTTCGGTGTCGGCGCGCGCTTCAAGCGGCCGCGCGAGCACGACGTGCTCGACGACGACTGGGACGTGTCGCCGGTGACCCGGCGCATGAAGGACCGTGCCCGGGTGCAATTGGGAACCTCGGGATCGGGCAACCACTTCGTCGAGTTCGGCGTGTTGACCATCGATGACCACGCCGACCTGCCTCTGCCGGGCGGACGCTGGCTGGCGCTGCTGTCGCACTCCGGTTCACGCGGCACCGGTGCCGCGGTGTGCGATCACTACAGCAAGCTCGCACGCAAGCTGCGGCACGACCTGCCGCAGGAACTGAGCCGGCTGGCCTGGCTGTCGCTCGACGAGCCCGAGGGCCGCGAATACTGGGACGCCATGAACCTCATGGGCCGGTATGCCCAGGCCAACCACGAATGCATCCACCGCCACGTGGTGGCGGCGCTGGGGGCCGAGAGCTTGTGGCAGGTGCAGAACCACCACAACTTCGCCTGGCTGGAGGAGCACGACGGCCGCCAACTGGTGGTCCACCGCAAGGGCGCCACGCCCGCCGGCGAAGGCGTGCTGGGGATCATTCCGGGCTCGATGGCCAGCCCTGGCTACCTTGTCAGGGGCCGCGGCAGCGCCGCCAGCCTGGCCTCGGCCGCGCACGGCGCCGGCCGCGCCATGAGCCGCACCCAGGCCAACAAGACGCTCAACTGGAGCGACGCCAACCAGCTGCTGCGCGATCGCGGGGTCGAGCTGATGTCGGCCGGTCTCGACGAGGTGCCGTTCGTCTACAAGGACATCCACACCGTCATGGGCGCCATGACCGACCTGGTCGAGCCGCTGGCCCGGTTCGATCCCCGGCTGGTCCGCATGTGCAAGGCCGGCGAACGGCCGGAGGACTGAGACGCGCAATCCCACCTGCGGGGCTGCCGCCATTCGCCGCGCAGCAACTCATCCGGCCACCGGCCACACACCGTCCCGCACCCAAACGCGCCGCCTCACCCCGCTCTCGCGGACGCAGCGACCGTAGGTTGAATCGCAGCAATTCGACCGGGGTGCGGGGCCTGGTCAGGACTCAGTCAGGGGCCGCCTGCGCTTCAAGCTCCGGAAAGTCCCAGACCAGGTCGCCGTCGGTGGGGGGACGGCCAAAG
>SKLO01000584.1 GCA_007123195.1 Verrucomicrobiales bacterium
ACCGGTCTGGTGCTTGGGGTGGCGCTGTTGGCCGGTCATCTGACGGCCTTGTTCCAGCCGCGGCCGGTGCAGCAATTCCTCACTGCCCTGCCGCGCAGTCGCCCGCTCGGGCTGGTGCTGCTGACCCTCGCCGCCGCCTGGGCGCTGCTGCTGACCAGCCATATGGACATGGGTGAATTCTACACCTGGCGCGGTCGCATCCAATTGATCGTCATCGTCGGCTTCATTCTGGTGGCTCGCAATGTCGACGACTTCCTCAGCGTGCGCGCGGTTGGTTGCCTGATGCTGCTGGCCGCCACCCCGGTGCTCGAGGCCGCCTTCCTCAAGCAACCCGTCAGCCGCCTGCTGCTGCCCACTCTCGCCTATGGCTGGATCCTGGTCGGCATGCTCTGGGTCGGCCTGCCTTACCTGATGCGCGACCAGATCTCCTGGGCCACCCGCAGCCCGGCCCGGTGGTTCAGCCTCTGTGCCCTCGGGGCCGGCTACGGTGCCGCCATTCTGGTGTGCGCGGTGTTGTTCTACTAACCGGGCGGGACTCAGTACAAGAGATACGCCAGCGCCTCGTCGGAAAGGGTGGACGGGTCGTTGACCGCCACCACATGGTCGAGCCACGCCAGTTCGTCCAGCTCCCACTCCCACGGCTCGACGTCCAGCGGGATGCCGGTGCCCGGCTCCATCGCCGGCGCCCGATCACTGACCGCGGCCACGTGATCGGATTCTGCGCCGTCGGGCTGCTGCCACATCAGCAAAAGCACCACACAGGCAGCCGCAGCGGCGGCCGTTGAGATCGCCGCCCGCCGCACCAGAGCCGGGAACGCGAGCACCCTGCGCTCGCCGCCGCCGGACCCCGCTGCCGGGTCATCGCCGGGCCGTAACCCGTGCACCGCCCCGGCCGTGCGCCGGGCAAAATCAGCCGCCACCTCCGGCGACCGCGCACGCCCGAGCAGGGCCCACAACTCATCGCGCTCGTCGCGCTCGTCGTGGTTCATGGGGTCTGGAGATTCCGTGGACATGTTCGAGTTAACCCGGTCGGTGCCGGGCGGTTGCGCGCCGGTTCGCGGCGATCGCGGACATCCCTTGGGACATGCCGCCCGGGTCAGGTCGGCCCATGGCCGCCACGGGGGGATTGTGCCGGATTTCAGGCCGGGATCAAGCCGGGAAATCACCGGCCGCCCGGGTTGACTGTCGGCGGGCGCCCGGTCGCCCCGGCCGGACGGGAGCCGGAATGGTGGCAACCGTGTTGTGGCGCCAGCTCACCCGGCCAGCCAGCGGTCGCGGTGTTCGGCGATGAACTCGTCGTCGTGCATTTGTGGATAGGCCGCATGCACCCGCGCAATCTCATCCGCCTGACCGGGGCTGAGCCCCTCGCCCGGATCGAGGCACCACGTCCCGCGCAGCAATCCCTGGCGCCGCAGCAGCTCGTGGATCCCGGCAATGCAGCCGCGAAACCCGTGGGCGGCGTCGAACAAGGCCGCGTTGATGTCGGTCAGGGCCACGCCGTCACGCAGCAGGCCGGCCGGCACCGATGCCGCGGCGGCCCGGCATCGCTCCAGCAGCTTCACCGCCCGTCGTGCACCCACCGCCCACTGCCCCAGCAGGCCACCGACCAACCGCAACTCCCGCCGGCCGTCGGCGTCGCCGGTGCAGAAAGGCGTCACCAGGTCGGCGACGATGTTGTCGTCGTTGCCGGTGTAGAGCGCCAGGTCGTCGCGCCCGCTGGCCGCCACCGCGCGCAGCACGTCGAGGGTCTGGTAGCGGTTGAACGGAGCAATCTTGATCGCCACCAGCGATTCGAGTTCGGTCAGGCGACGCCAGAAGGCAGTTGGCAACAGCCGGCCGCCGACGGCCGGTTGCAGGTAGAAACCCACCAGCGGCAGCACCTCGCCGACCGCGCGGGCATGGGCGATCAACCGGTCATCATCCGCATCGGCGAGCGCGGCGAGGCTCAGCAGACCGGCGTGGTAGCCAAGCTCGCGCAGCTGGCCGGCCTCGGCCACCGCCTGCCCGGTGTCGCCGCAAATCCCCCCGATGCGCACCGGCGGGATCCGCCCCGCCGCCGCCGCGCGGTCCATCTCCTCGGCCGCCAGTTGCAGCACCGGCCGCAGCAGCCCGTGCCGCGGGTCGCGCACGGCGAACTGGGTGGTGTGCACCGCCACCGCCAGTCCGCCCGCGCCGGCGTCCAGGTAGTAGCGCGTCAGGGCCCGCTGGCGGCGCTCGTCCAGCTTTCTGTGTTCGGTCAAGGCCAGCGGGTGGGCCGGGATCGCCAGCCCGCGCCGCAGCGCCTCGCGCCAGTCAAAATTCGCCATCGCGGTTTTGGAAGTGGGTTGGTTTGCCGAGCGATACCCCGCCGGCGCGCAGCCAGTTGGCGGTGGCCTGGATCATCTGCTCCAGGCTCACGGCGACGGGACCGAACCAGTCGAAAGATCGCCCCGCATCCGCCAGCCAGGCGGTCGGTTGCTCCTCACCGCTGAACGACGGCTCGCGTCCGAGCAGTTCGCCGAAGCGCTGCGCCAGCCACCGCACCGGCACCGTCTCGCGCCCGGTCACGTTGACCACCACCGGTGGCACCGCCGCGCGCGCCAGCGCCATCAGCGCGCGCGCGTTGGCGTCCCCCTGCCAGATCACGTTGACGTGGCCGGTTGAAAGGTCGACCGGTTGCCGCCGCCAGACCAGCGATGCCACGTCGTGCAGCACGCCGTAGCGGAGGTCGATCGCGTAATTGAGCCGCAACAACAGCGTCGGCGTCTCCCGCTGCCGGCCATGGTGATCGAACACCCGCTCGCGTGCCACGCATGACCAGGCATACTCGCCCGGGGGCTCCAGCGGGTCATCCTCGCGCGAGCCGCTGCCGACCGGAGCCGGGGCGTAGACGCAGCCGGTCGAGAACACCACCGTGCGCGCCCCGGCATAGCGCTCGGCCACGATCGACGGCAGCACCGCATTCATCATCCAGGTGGCACCCGGGTTGTCGCCGGTGCCGAACTTCTGCCCGGCCATGAAGATCACGTTGTCCGCGTCCGGGAGCGCCGCCACCGCCGCCCGGTCGAGCAAGTCGCACGGATGCACCTCCACTCCGGCCTCGCGCAGCCCGGCGGCGGCCGCGTCCGAGGAGAACCGCGATACCGCGATCACCCGACGCCCGGCCGGCAGCGCCCGGCGCGCCATCCTCGCCAGGGTGGGGCCCATCTTGCCGCCGGCCCCGAGGATCACCAGATCCCCCGGCACCCGGGCCAACGCCTCCTGCACCGCCGTGCCCGGGCCGGGGCGGCTGAGCCATTCCTCCAGTTCGGCCTCGGTCCGGGGGTGATCGTCCTGGTCCATTGTCATGGGAATCCTGGCCTTCATGAATCGCCGCCGTTGACTTCCAGCGCCGGGTCGAGCGCGTTGGCACCGTGCACCGGCACGGAAACCGCCGGGTGACTCGAGCATGACCACGCTATGGCGCGGGTCGGGCCGGGGGTCAAGCCGTGCCGTCGGCGCGGAAATCGGGGTCGCGCCCCCCACGTGGCACTGCAAAGGGAAGGCCGGCGAAGTCGGCCGCCGCGCCTCCCAGATCCTTGCGCACCGGTCACAGCTGCCACGCCCGGGACCGCTCCAACCCCGGAAATCAAGCCTCGAAACCCCCGCCCGCCCCAACCCGCCGTGCCGCCCGCCGGCACCTGTTGGTCGGGACTTCCAAGCCGGGGGAATTAAAAGACAAAAATGGATGAGGGGTTTGGCGACCGGATCTCGCATTGGCCCGATGACGGCACGTTCTGCCGCCTGTTCGCCAACCATCCCGCACTGCCTGAATCACCGTAAAACGCCATCACCCACAGCAACCATGAAAAACA
The DNA here is from genome assembly GCA_007123195.1 of Verrucomicrobiales bacterium. Lineage (GTDB taxonomy): Bacteria > Verrucomicrobiota > Verrucomicrobiia > Verrucomicrobiales > SKLO01 > SKLO01. The sequence continues at coordinate 3,834 of SKLO01000584.1, forward strand.
CCAAACTGGGAATCTACCTGTCAGGAATTGGCGGCCTTTCCGCCATCGCCACCACCTCCGATGCCGCCATTGTCGTGCTCGATGTCAGTTCGATCTCAGGCCCGAACGCCGGTCTCAGTTCGGGCGCCAAGTCGAACGTGCCGCTGTCAACCCTCGACCCCGGTCTGGATGGCACGATCGAGCTGTGGAACGACAACAAGGGATCGAACCCCTCCCCTGGGCCCTACTACACGGGCATCACCGGATCGAGCGGTGCCACCATCGCGATTGAGCCGTTCCCCTTCGTCGCTGCGCCCAGGAATTTCAGCGCCGGAGAGCTGATCGGACCCTCGGCCGCTTTTACCGCTGATAATCAATGGTCTGCCTTTCAGGTTCGGACGGCAGGATACTACGGCTATTACGGTTATTATCCGGGTTCGCTGGATCAGTCCCCCGATTTTCTGGCCGGAGCGTTCATCGGGTTTCGGGACGCCAGTTCCCGCCATGGCTGGCTGGAAGTGACTTGGGACAGCGCCAGCCGGACCTTCGAAATCATGGCCGGCGCTTATGAGACGGAAGCCGGCGTCGGGATCCTCGCCGGAACGGTGCCCGAGCCTTCGCGAATGCTGCTGCTGGTGCTTGGAATCGGTGCCGCTTGTGGGGTGCGCCGGCGCAA
>SKLO01000491.1 GCA_007123195.1 Verrucomicrobiales bacterium
GAACGCGAGGTGCGGTTCGCCCTGCTGCCGCCCGACCCCACCGGCGACCGCGACGCCATCCTCGAGATCCGCGCCGGCACCGGCGGCGACGAGGCCTCGCTGTTCGCCGCCGACCTGCTGCGCATGTATACCCGCTATGCCGAGGAACACCGCTGGAAACTCGAACCGCTCGACTCCAGCCCGTCGGAGGTCGGCGGGCTGCGCGAAGTGGTGGTCAAGGTGACCGGCGAACAGGTGTTCCGGTTCCTGAAATACGAAAGCGGCGTGCACCGGGTGCAGCGGGTGCCCGCCACCGAGGCCCAGGGCCGGATCCACACCTCCACCGCCACCGTGGCGGTGCTGCCCGAGGCCGAGGAAGTGGACGTGCAATTGCGCGCCGAGGACCTGCGCATCGACGTCTGCCGCGCCGGCGGCCCCGGCGGTCAGGGGGTCAACACCACCGACTCCGCGGTGCAGGTGCTGCACCTGCCGACCGGCATTCTGGTCAAGTGCCAGGACGGCCGGTCGCAGCACAAGAACAAGGAGCGCGCGCTGTCGATCCTGCGCGCGCGGTTGCTGGAGCAGAAGCAGCGCGAGGAGGCGGCAAGCTACTCCGAGCACCGACGCTCGCTGATCGGCTCCGGCGGTCGCGAGGAGAAGATCCGCACCTACAACTTCCCCCAGAACCGCGTCACCGACCACCGCATCAACCTGACGCTCTACAACCTGGAGGAGGCCATGCAGGGCGGCATTGAACCGCTGGTCACGAAGCTGCAGGAGGCCGAGATGGAGGAGCGGCTGCGCGAACTGCAACAGCGCGCCTGATCCGATCATGAAAACCACCACCGTGCTCGACACCCTGACCACAGGCGCCGATTACCTGGCCCGTCACGGGGTCCCGAGCCCGCGGTTGAACATGGAGCACCTGGTGGCGCACGTGCTCGGCTGCAACCGCATGCAGCTCTACCTGGACTTCGACCGGCCACTGACCGAGGGGCAACTGACGCCGTTGCGGCAGCTGTTGAAGCGGCGCTCGCAGCGCGAACCGCTGCAGCACCTGCTCGGCAGCGTGGAATTCCTGGGACGCGGATTCAAGACCGACCGCCGCGCGCTGATCCCGCGGCCGGAGACCGAAACACTGGTGGAGCGGCTGCTGAAGGACCCGGCCGACCAGGGCGAACCGCCCCGGCAGGTGCTGGACATGGGCGCCGGCAGCGGTGTGATCGGCCTGACGCTGGCGGCCGAATGGGGGTCTCGGGGCACCACCGTGACGCTGGTGGATGTCTCGCCCGAGGCACTGGACCTGGCGCGGGAAAACGCCGCCGCCCTCGGCCTGCCCGACGCCGACGCCGACCCCGGGTCGCTGCGGTTCATTCAAGGCGACCTTTGGAGCGCGATCGAATCCGGCGGGGAATTCGATCTGCTGGTGGCCAACCTGCCCTACGTCGCCGACGCCGACCTCGACCGGGCGGAACCGGAACTGGCGCACGACCCGCGGCTGGCGCTGGCCGGAGGCGGAGCGGACGGCACCGGGGTCATCGCCCGCTTCCTCGACGGCGCCGCCGGCCACGCCCGGCCCGGGGCGCGGCTGGCGCTGGAGATCGCGATGGACCAGGCCGCAGCGGTAATTGCCCTGGCCGAGGCCCGGGGCTGGATCAGCGTCGAGTCGGTGGACGATCTCGAGGGCCGGCCGCGCTTCGTGTTTGCAACCCGGCCGGCGTGATCGCCGGAGCGCCTGCCCCGGCACGACCCGGGGCGGCAAGAGCAGCCCGACTCAGCCGATCTGGAACCGCAGGTTGCGGATCTTGCGCGCGCCAAAGCGCTGCTGCAGCCGTTGCAGAATCTGTCGGCGCTGACCTTCCAGGGCGTAGCGCACGGTTGGCTGCACCACCCGCACGATCAGCGTGCCGTGGCGCACACTGTCAGGCCGCGAGTGACCGGCGATGAAACTGCCCACCAGCTGCTGCCACTCCGCCGCGACCGTCTCGGCGCACAACCGCTCCTCCAGATCGGCCTCGCGAAGGATCTGTCCAACCACATCCCTCAGCTGCTTGACCTGGCGGCCGGGGGTGGCTTCCTGGACACCGCGCCACTGGCTCAGCAACTGCCAGCGCAACTTCAGCCAACGCGAACGGCGATCACCGGCGCCTTCGTCCGGGGGCGGGTCCGCCGGCTTGCCCCCGCGGCCGGCACCGGAGTCCACACTCCGTCCGCGGCGGGTGACGGGCCCCGGGGTGGTGTCGGCTTGGGAACGGGGCATGACCAAGGATGGCGCGGCCGTCAGTCGCGGGCAAGTTCAAAGCGCCAGCGCCGCCGTCGGGATCGGCGGACCTCGCGGGGACGCTGCCCCGAATTTCTGAACAGGCCATGGTTTTCTTCTGGCGGGCGCCGCCAACCCGGTCTCCCTTGCAGCACCCATTCGCATGTCGACCGGCCCGCGCAAAGAGGATCCCGACAAGGAGCTGGTGCATCGCGCCCAGCAGGGGGACACCCGTGCCTTCGACGAACTGGTGCGCAAGCACAGTCCGCGGCTGTTTGGCCTGGTCTACAACATGACCTCCAACCGGGAGGACACCCACGACCTGCTGCAGGAAATCTTCGCCAAGGCCTACCGCTCGCTCAAGCGGTTCCGCGGCAAGTCGATGTTCTACACCTGGATCTACTCGATCGCGGTCAACATGACCCTCAACTTCCTCAAGAAACGCGGTCGCCGGCGGGCCATGAGCCTGGAAGACATGGACGGAGCGCTGCAGAATGACAAGGAGTTCATCGAACTCACCTCCAAGAGCGATCCAATCCGCGAAACCAACATCCATGAGCTTCAGAAAAGATTGAACGAGGCCATGGGCAAGCTGTCTGACGACCACAGGGCAGTGGTGACCATGTATGACATCCAGGGCCTGCCACATGCCGAGATCAGCCGCATTCTCGGGGTATCCGAGGGCACCGTCCGTTCACGTCTGTTCTATGCACATCGACAGTTGCAGAATTTTCTTGAAGAATTCAGGCGATGATGGCCCAGTAACCACCAGTCATGGCCACGTCGTGAGCAAACTGAAGTGCGGCTGGAAATCCAGCCGGAGAAGCCGATCAAACCGTGCCAAGACCAAGTGAAACCTGATATGGAGGAGCCATTCGAAGATGTCCGCAAGCTGCTGCGCCTGAAGCGCTACGAGCAACCGGGCGACGACTTTTTCGAACGTTTCGTTCATGAGTTCGGCCAACGTCAGCGGGCCGAGTTGTTGCGCCACAGCAGCCGCCGGGTTCTGCTGGACCGACTCGGCACCATCTGGTGGGAGAATGGCTTCGGCCGTTGGGCTTATGGAGCCGTTGGCGCCACCTGCGTGGCAGCAATCGCCCTTGCCGGTTGGCAATGGCAACGTGCTCCCGGCGATGCCACGGCCGAGGCGCAGGCAGCGCCCGACGATCCATCGCACCATCAGGCCACGGCAGCCGACCCGGCAACATACGCGACCACCACGCGCGCCTCGGACGCGGCCCCACAACAAACCGATCAGGACGCCGGGGATGCCGGACTACCTGCCGCCACCACGCCCGCAGCGGTCGCCGGCGACGTGCGCCTGACCAACTTCATCGCGGTGCCGGATCCCATCGAATTCTCCGCCGACGTCACGCTCGATTTTGAAGTGGGCTCGGCCCCGGGATTCCTCCCCTCGGTGCCCCCGGGCGTGGACCCCCAGGCACGCCACCTGTTCGAATCGACCCGCCTGCGCGCGGCCTCCTCGGATGGCGGTGGCAGTTACATTCCACTGAGCGAACAGTAGGCATTGCCGGAACGCCTGCCCGGCGGGCCAATTCCGCGGCCCTGACTCGACGGCCCGGCCTTGCCGGCAGATCGGACGCGGCCGTTGCCTGCCGGCACGGAGCCCAGGCGACCTCCAGCGGCCACCCGCGGGTCGGGTATTTTTTTCAATAGCACTGCTTGCAATCCAGCCCGGCCCACCCTAGGTTCTCACTCGCCACATTTTTGCCCCGTGGTGTAAAGGTAGCACAGGGGATTTTGGATCCCTTAGTCAAGGTTCGAATCCTTGCGGGGTAGCCATTTGCATCACCGCGCCACTCCCCTGAACTCGTGGCCCGGAGTGCGGGCAGTCATTCCTGTCTGCCATTGCCCGTGGTCGGCCATGGCCACGCCTCCAGTCCGGGTGCCATAAACCCACAAGATCACCCCTGGGCCCGGGACGGGCACACCATCAGGGGTGTCGCAAGCAGACAGGGATGCCAGCTCCACACTGGGCAGCCGCCGCGGGTGCGCGGCCAGGGTTTCATCGAGAGTCGCTTGACAGAAGGCAATCTTCTGGTCTCAGATGGTATGGTCCAATCGCATTGTTCCCCCGATGGGTTGGCCGGCCGCCGCCGGTACCGACGTCCCCGCCAGTCTTCGAAACGCCCGGGCCCGCTGCCGTTGATGGTCGTTGCCCTGACGCTCGCCGGCCTTGCGCCGCCGCCGCTTCAAGCCGACGAGCAGCCCGCCCTGACACGGGAACAGGCGATGGCGGAACGGGTCTGGACCGCGCGCGACGGCCGCGAAACCCGCGCCTCCTTCGTCCGGCTCGAGGGCGACCAGATCACGATTCAAAGCGGCAACCGTGAGTTCACCCTGCCGATGATCCGTTTCAGCCAGGAGGACCGCGCCTGGGCCGAGGAGGCTCAGAAAGTCCTCGACCAGCCGGTCGAAATGAGCCCCGAGGAAATGCAGGCGGAAATCCCCAACATGACCGCCCGCACCGGCGCACGCGGCCGCTCGGTGCAGGTCGTTCCCCGCCCTGACGCGGCCGCCATCACGGTCCGCACCATGGCGGCCGAGGTGGAATTGTTCTTCTTCGATCCTCCCCGCCAGGAATACACGGTCGAATGCTTCTTCATTGGCATCGACGATCAGTCACGGGAGTCGTTCCTGTTCGGGGCCTCCGCCGAAAAAAGCCAGCAGCAGCGGGCGACTTTCAACTTCGAGTCGCCGCCTCTGGGCGGCACGGTGCGCCGCTCGGTCGGGCTGGCCCTGCGCGGCCGCTCCGCGGGACCGCCGCCGGAGGGAGCGGAAGGGTCCTTCTTTGAACACCTCTACGACGGCGCCGCCACCAGCGCCCGGGTCCAGGGCTGGGTCGTGAGGGTCATCTCCAACGGCGAAGTGGTCCGCCTGGATTCCAATCAGGCCCCGCTGAAGCAGTTCGCCGAGCGCCATCCCGAAATCTTCGACCAGGCGTTGCCGTAAGACGGCCGGCAACCTTGTTCCGGGATCGGCCAAACCGTGCCGATGCTTGAGTCCGTGGCGGGATGCCGGTCCCAGGTCATTCCTCCGAAGTGCCGGGGGCCGCTGCCAGCTCCAGTTCCCGCCGCAGCCATCGCCGCAGGTCGGCCGCTTGTGCCGGGTCGCCGTGGCGCAGCGCGTAGTGCACGTTGGCCTTCACAAAGTCCAGCGGATTGCCAATGTCATGCCGATGACCGGCCACCGTGACCGCGTGCATGAGCCCGCCAGCCGCCACCAGCGCCGCCATCGCGTCGGTCAGCTGGATCTCGCCGTTCTTGCCCGCCGGAGTCGCCGCCAGCTGATCGAAAATCTCCGGTTCGAACAGGTAACGACTGGCAATGGCAAGTCGCGAGGGCGCCCGGTCGACGGACGGTTTTTCCACCAAGGTGGTGGCCCGCATCACCCCGGGCTCGATCTCGTCACCGCCGACGATGCCGTAGCGCGACACCTTGTCCGCCGCCACCTGCTCCACCGCCACCACGCTGCCGCCACCATGGCGGGCGCGGGCCTCGATCAGCTGGCCAATCACCGGGGCGGCCCCGGCCGCCGGCTCCAGAATCGTGTCGCCAAGCATCAAGGCAAACGGTTCATCGCCGCAAAACGTGCGCCCGTGGAGCACGGCGTCGCCGAGCCCGCGCATGCTGCCCTGCCACACGTAATGGACCCGCGCCAGGCCGGACACCCGGCGCACCCGGTCCATCGCCTCCCGCTTGCCGGCCTTCTCCAGCTGCTGCTCCAACTCCGGGTGCGGGCCGAAGTATTCCTCGATCGCCCGCTTGCCCCGCCCGATGACCATCAGGATGTCGGTGATGCCCGCCGCCACCGCTTCCTCAACCACCAGCTCGATCACCGGCCGATCGACAATCGGCAGCATTTCCTTGGGCACCGCCTTGGCCACCGGCAGGAACCGGGTGCCGAATCCGGCGGCGGGAATGACGGCCTTGCGGACGGGGCGGGTGACGGACGTGGATTTCATGGCAGGGGTTCAATCTGGAATGGACCGGGATCACACCAGCTTCGGCTGGTCTTGCAGCAACGGATCCTCGACGATCGCCGGCTTGATCACCTGCAGGCCCAGAGGTTCCATTTCCAGCCGCAGCTTGCGAAACATCGCATCGTCCTCAAAGGTGCCGACAAACGCCCCGCCGGAGCCGGTGAACTTGCAGCTGGCACCCAGCTTGCGGGCGGTCCTGACGACGTGCTGGTTGGCCTCGCTGATCCGGTAGATCCGGCAGCGCAAATCGAAGTTCCGGTCCAGCAGCGGGGCGATCTCGCACCCGCGCCCGGCCAACAACATCGCGCGTGTCTCCTGCGCCAATTCGGCCCAGCACTGCATCGCCTCCACCACCTCGGCCTCGCCGCGCTCAAAGCGCCCGCGGATGTCGTTGTGAAACACCTCCGTACCCTCGGACAGGTTGGTGGAATAGGCAATATACAGCGGCGGCAGGCACTCGGGATCAAGCGGTTCGTAACGACCGTAGCCGTAACGCTCAAGGTGTTTCCGGTCGAAATCCATGAACACCAGGCCCTCATAGGCCTGGATGACCCGGTCCTGCAGCCCGGCCGGGATGCCCAGCTCCTCGTTCTCCACCGACAAAATCAGGCTGGCCTGGACCGCGCGCGGGATGCCGACCGAATAAAACTCCATCAGCGCCCGCAGACAGGCGGTGATGATCGCGCTGGAGCCGGCCATCCCCACCCGCGGCGGGATGTTGCTGTCGTAGCGCAGGGTGAAGTTGCGATCGTGCAAGTGAATCCGGCGCTGCTGGCAGAAATTGTGAAACCGGCGCACCGTAGCCTTCAGCAGCCGGATCCCGCCGTAATAGCCGTTCAACCCGACGTCCTCGCTCAGATGGGCAATGCTGCGGAAGCAGGAGTGGTCGCGCTCGTTGGGCAGGATCTCCAGCTCCGGACTCTCGTAAAGCGTGACTTCAGCACGGAAGTTCTTGACAATGAACGAGATCGTCTTGCCAAAATATCCGTCCGAGGGGTTCCCCACCAACCCGGCGCGGGCAAAGGCGTGTTTTCGGATGAGCATGGTCGGTGGAACGAGGGCGGTCGATCGAAAGAATCCGCGGCCGGCGCCGATGGACCGGTGCCGCTCCCGGCCCGCTTGGCCGTTGACCCGGTCGCCTCAACGGTAGCCGCGGGGCCGGTTCTGGCAAGGCGCGCAAAGTGATGCGCAAATCCGGCTTGTCAACCTTCGGCAGCACTTGCATGATCGCCGTTCCGGACTGAAACATCACAACCGGCCCGCGCCGCCCGCGTCCCCAACCGGCCGGCCCGCCGCGCAACCCCCAGCATCCCGTTCTCCATGAGCCAAGCGTCATCCGAGCACCCCACCGCCACCGAAACCGGAATTGTCGATCCGGAACTCGAAGCCGAACGCCAGGAACTGCGCGATCTGGCCGGACAACCCACCAGCAAGCGCCTCGGCTATTACTTCAAACGCTCCGGCCCCGGCTGGTTGCAGGGCGCCATCACCCTCGGCGGCGGCTCGCTGGCCGGAGCCATGTACCTCGGCGTCATCGCCGGGTTCGGCATGATGTGGTTGCAGCCACTGGCCATGATCCTCGGCGTGATCATGCTCAGCGCCATCGCCTACGTCACCCTGTCGACCGAGCAACGACCGTTCATGGCGATCAACCAGAATGTCAGCCCGGTGCTCGGCTGGGCCTGGCTGGCGGCCGCGGGGGTGGCCAACATCGTCTGGTGCATGCCCCAGTTCAACCTGGCCCGGGCCTCGATCCAGCAGAACCTGATGGGCATGGAGGGCGTGCCCAGCCACCTCAGCACGGTGTCCATCTGCGTGGTGATTCTGGCACTGGCAATCTTCATCAACTACCTCTACATCCGCGGCGCCAGCGGCCTGCGGATCTTCGAAATCACGCTCAAGATCATGGTCGCCATGGTGGTCCTCTGCTTCTTCGGCGTGGTCGTCGCGGTGACGATCAATGGCACCCTTCCCTGGGGCGAAGTGTTCCGCGGCCTGATCCCCGACCTGTCCATGGTAACCCGACCGGCCGACGCCTTCGCCGCCCCCATCGCCGCCACCGGCGCCTTCGCCGACTACTGGAACGAAACCATCACCGCCGCCCAGCGCGACCGCATGATCACCGCCTTCGGCACCGCGGTCGGCATCAACATGACCTTCATCCTGCCCTACTCCATGCTGCGCAAGCGCTGGGGCAAGGAGCACCGCGGCCTGGCCATCTTCGACCTGGCGCTCGGTCTGATCATCCCGTTCGTGCTGGCCACCAGCTGCGTGGTCATCGCTGCCGCCTCGCAGTTCCACGGCCAGACCGACGACGTGTTCGACCAGACCGGCGAACTCAACCCGGCCATGGCCGGCCCTTATTATTCGGTGGTCGACCGCCGGCTGACCGAGCAACTCGGTGCCGAAGCCATGGCCGAACTGCGTGAAGAGGGCAACGAGGACGCCTTGGCCGCCGCCCGCGCCGCCCTGCCTCAGGCCGACCGCACCGTGGCCGCCATGCTGGCCAACCGCGACAACATGAATCTTGCCGAGGCGCTCGAACCACTGACCGGTCGCGCCGTGGCCCAGATCGTGTTCGGCATCGGCGTGCTCGGCATGGCCGTGTCCACCATCATCATGCTGATGCTGATCAGCGGCTACGTGTTCTGCGAGGCGCTGAACCGTCCGGGCGACAAGGTGGTCCACATGTGCGGCACCCTGGTGGCCGGCATCGGCGGCTTCATGGGACCGTTCATCTGGGGCAACGCTGACGCCCGGGCCGCACTCGCCGTGCCCACCTCGGTCATCGGCGGAGCCATGATCCCGATCGCCTACATGACCTTCCTGCTGCTGATGAACTCGCGCAGCCTGCTCGGCGACCGCATGCCGACCGGCATGCGCCGGGTCCGCTGGAACGTGCTGATGGTGACTGCCACCTCGATCGCCACCATCGGCTCGGTCTGGGTGCTGTGGGGGCAGACCGCCACCATCTTCGGCGTGCCCGCCGGACGGGCCGGCATCGCCATCCTCGCCACCCTGCTGGTCGTCGGCCTCATCGGCTTCCTGCAGAAACAAGGCCGCCACACGCGCAGCGCTTGACCGCGGGGCTCCGGTGAGGCTTGATGGGGCTGCCCGTCACGGCGGCATCCGGCGGGGGCCGCCGGATGAACCGCCCCTGCTCACGCATGGCCGACCAACCATCACTCCGTCACCAGCCGCCCGCTTTGCCTCGGGCCGTCACCGCCCCGCTGCGTTCATGGCCGCGGGTGATTCTGCTGACCGGCCTGACCATGCTGCTGCTGCCGGCCACGGCGTTGGCCCGCGATGAACTGATCCTGCCAAGCGACGGAATCTTCGATGCCGCCGGAAATCTCACCTATCCCGAGCGATCCCGCCTGTCGCGACAGATGCGAACGCTCGAAGAAGGCTTCAACATCAAGGTGACGGTGGCCTTTCTAGGCTACCTGCCCGCCGCCCAATTCGAGACCGCCGCCACCGACCTCGCGCGCCGAATGCTGCCGGACGACCGACCCGGCCTGCTGGCAGTCCACAGCCAGGTCACCGACAGGGTCAGCTGGCACGTGCGGCCAACGCCATGGACTGCCTTCATCTCGCCCGGTCGCTGGCAGCAGGTTCAGGACGAACTGGCAGAGGCACCCGCACCAGCGGACCGGGAAACTCCCGCGGAACACATGCTCCGCGCCCTTGCCCTCATGGCTGCGGTGCTGCCGACCGGCCGGGATGCCAGACCGCTGGATCGCTCCGCGCTCGCCCTTGAAATGACACCACCGGAGGACGCCGGGGCCGATCGCACCGGGGCCGCCGAAGGCACCGACCTCAGGGCGTTATGGTTGACCTGGTGGCTGCCGGCCACGGCCGGACTGACCGTCTTGCTGATCGTTGGCGCAACCTTCCTGGTGGCCCGCGCCTGGCCCGCAAAGCCACAAGGTGCAGCAGGAGAACCCGCCGTCGCCGCCGGTCTCGTTCCATTGCGGTTCCCCGAAGTGACCGTGGGCGAACGACTCGGTGCCCCGTTTGGCGGAGGCGCCATCGGCCTGGCCGGTCAGGCGCCGCGGCGCGGTCCGGAGTCCTCGGACTCTTCCTCCTCGCCGGCATCCAGGTCCCCCTCCGAACCCCCCGCCCGCTCCGGGGGCTCGTCCCGCGCCAAGCGCTCGCGCTCGAGATCGCCGTCGCGGGGGACCGCCTCCTCCCGCAGTCGCTGAGCCATCTGCGCATTCGCCAGCAACCGCGGTGCCGGAGTCACCACCGGCACCCGCGCCCTCGCCAAGGCCTCGGGGCTCGGCTCCGGGGCCTTGGGGCGGCGATCGGTGGCCACGGTCACCTCAGGCTTGACCCGCTTTTGCTGCCATCTGCCGCGCAACTGACCCAGCGGGATCTTCTGCGTCACGTTGCGGACCTTGCGCACACCCGCCGCCACCGGCTTGCTCAACACCGGCCACAGCACGTAGGCCAGCAGATAACCGACCAGCGCCAGCAGCGCCCCGGTCACCAGCGCCCCGAGCAGCCAGGCCTGGAATTGGGCGAACGTCGCCACCCGCGGCAGCCTCTGCCCCTCGGCCACCAGCGCCGGCAATTCCCAGCCCAAAGTCCACTCCAGCACCGCACTGCCAAACCGATACTGATAGGGCAGCATCGCCACCCACGTCACCGGGTTGCCCACCCATGTCGCCAGCACCGCCACCGGAATGTTCACCCGGGCAAAAATACACAACAGGATCGCCAGCACCGATTGGCCGATCACCGGGAACACCGAAACGAACAACCCCGCCGCCATGCCGCCCGCCACGCCGGGTTGGTCGGGCCGCCACAGCTCCTTGATGAACACCTTGCGCGACAACCACGCGCGAACGCCGTTGCCGCGACGATGGCGCGGATGCCTCAGTGCCCGGTACGTTTGGCGCGCCCAGCGCTGCAATCGTGGCCTGATGCTCATGATGCTGTCGGCTTGACGGGCCGAACCCGCAGCTAACACCGTGCCGCCGCCCGGCGCAAACGCCAACCTGCAACCGGGAGGTTGCCTCGCGGTCCACTCACATCGCATTGTCCCTTGCCTTCGGGCGCCGCTGGGCTCCTTTGCCTTCCGGTGCCGCCGGGCCAGGACCTGCCGGCACCAACCTGCGCAACCCATGACATATCTCGAAGCCATCCTGCTCGGCCTGGTGCAGGGACTCACCGAGTTCCTGCCGGTTTCTTCGTCCGGTCACCTTGTCCTCACCCAGGCCCTGCTCGGGATCGCCGAACAAGGTGTCCTGTTCGAAATCGTGGTCCATGTCGGCACCCTGCTGTCGGTGCTGATCTACTTCCGCCACCGCCTGTTCGCCCTGACCCGCTCGCTATGGACCCCGTCCATGGTCGATGACCGGCGCATGATCGGCCTGCTGATCGTGGCCACCTTGCCGGCCGTCATCGCCGCCCTGACCATGGGCGATCAGTTCAAGGCGGTCTACGACCTGCCCGCGATCACCGCCCTGCTGCTTTGCGTCACCGGCCTGCTGCTGCTGCTGCCCAAGCTGCTCGGGCTCGGCGGCGACCGACCGGTCGCCCTGCTGTCCGCCCTGATCATGGGCGTCGGCCAGGCCCTGGCCATCCTGCCCGGCATCTCGCGCTCGGGCGCCACCATCACCGCCGGCCTGCTGGCCAAGGTGAACCCCGCCAAGGCCGCCGAGTTCAGCTTCCTGATGTCCATCCCCGCCATCGCCGGCGGCGCCGTGTTCGAGTTCAAGACCCTGATGGAAATCGGCGCCGACGCCGATCGGGTCGGCCCCCTGCTGGTGGCCGCCGTCATCGCCTTCCTCAGCGGCCTCGCCGCCATCTACACCGTGCTCGCCGCCATCCGCCGCGGACGCTTCGCCTGGTTCTCGCTCTACCTGTTCGCCGCCGGCATCAGCGGCTACTTCTACTTCAGCGCCTGAGCCGACCGCGCCCGCCCCGCCTCCGACCGAGGGCAATCCGTTCCGTTCTGGACAATCTTTCGCACAGGTGTGCGAAAGATTGTCCAGCGCGTCCGGTGCGGCCGCCCGCTCCAAGCCGTCCCCGCCGGCTCAGGCCGGACCGTTGGCAGGCCGGCCAGCTTCCGGAATCAGTCGGGCAGCACTGGCGTAGACGGACCGGCGATGACGCCATGTCTTGCGACCGCGGTATCCCCGGGGCAACAGGCAGGCAGGCATCAGCGGATCCACAGTCAGGGCCGCCCGGCAGGCCTCGTTCTCCGCCGCGGTCCAATCCGCCAACGCCTCGGGGGTGCCTTCCCTGGCGGCGTCTTGAAACCGGTCCAACACCTTCCCAAGGTCGCGCCAACGCTGGTTGATCAGGTCAAAATTCCAAGCCGCGGCGACCATGTCGTGGTCGACGGCAGCGCCTTTCGAGTCGGCCAGCAACAGCAGCAGGTGGGAGCATTCAGGGTCCGCTTCGGAGATCAGGGCTTCGATCGGGGGCGGCATGAACGGCGCGATCCAGACACTGCCCTGAAGGCAGCCACAGCGAGCCGCCGCCAGGGCGCGAGTCAGCTGGTATCGTTTGGCATTCTCGATCACAGGGATGTCGAACAGGAACAGGCGCCATTTGCCGTCCCATTCCCTCCCCCACCAGGTGTCGGGGTCGCGCCCGCCCGAGGCGGCAAGCCGGCCCGCCTCGGTCAATCGGTGCAAGCGCTGCCCGCTGCGGGGGTCGCGGCTGGCCTCGAGCAAGCCTTGGGCCTCCAGCCGCTGGATCTGCTTGAGCAGGCCGTTGGCATAGGCCCAGCCCTCGAAGCTCTGCTCAAGGTTCCGGAACGTGGGCATGAACGGCTTCTCAGCGAGCCACTGGAGGCGGTAGAGGAGAAGAGCGGTCTTGGCCTTCATGACCTGGCATGCTGGACAATTTTCCGCACAGGTGCGACAAAAATTGTCCAGTATCAGGAAGCCGACCGGGGGGGCGTCGCTTGTGATGCCTTGCGCCCGGCGGGTTCCGGCGGTAGAAAGCCCGGTCCGACCCGCCGTCGCCCGGTCATGCTGCGCTTCCAACTGTTCTCGTTCCCCGTCGCCATCCACTGGAGTTTCTGGATCACGGCCGCGTTCCTGAGCGGCCTGTTCCGGGCCGGTTCACCCGAGCAATTTCAGCTCGGCCTGCTGGCGGTGGTGGTGGTGGCGATGTCGATCCTCTGGCACGAACTCGGCCACGCGTTTTTCATGCGCCGCTATGGCGGCAGCCGGCCCAACATCTACCTCTACTGGCTCGGCGGCCTGGCCTCGACCCAGACCGCCGGTTACTCGGACCGGCAGAAAATCATTATCTCCGCCGCCGGGCCGGCCGCCGGATTCCTGCTGGCCGGGGTCTTTTTCGTCGTCCTGGCCGAATGGGGCGAGGGCATGACCCCCATGGCGAGGCACGTGCTCGGGATCGGTCTGTTCATCAACATTTTCTGGAACCTGCTCAACTTGATCCCGGTCTACCCGCTCGACGGCGGCCAGATCCTCGAGGCCGTCATCGGCGGACGGCGGCCCATGCTGGTGTATCAAATCAGCCTGGTGGTCGCCATCGGCGCCGCCGTCGCCTGCCTGATGGCCGGCCTTACGTTCTTCGCCATCCTGCTCGGCTTCCTCGCCTACGAAAACTACCAACGCATGAACTTCCGCTCCCCCCGCAGCCCCTGGTAGCCCCCGCCCTCCGCCTTTAGCTTGTTGTATTTCAGCTTTTCAGCTTTTCCTCATGCCCACCGATCTCGATCACCTGCTCACCTTCCTTCGCTTCCCCAGCGTCTCCACCGATCCCACCCGCCGCGGTGACATCGAGGCCTGCGCCCGCTGGCTGGCCGCCCACTGCGAATCGATCGGTCTGCAGGCCGAACTGCGCCCCAGCAACGGCAACCCGGTGGTGCTGGCCCGCAACCAACACCGTCCGGGCCGCCGCACGGTGCTGCTCTACGGCCACTACGATGTGCAACCCGAGGATCCGCTCGACCTCTGGCAGTCGCCCCCGTTCGAACCCGAAATCCGCGACGGCGTCATCTACGCCCGCGGCGCCACCGACAACAAGGGCCAGCTCATGGCCCACCTGCGCGGTCTCGCCGCCACTCTGGCCGAGCACGACGACCTGCCGGTCAACCTGATCTGCCTGTTCGAAGGCGAGGAGGAAATCGGCAGCCCCAACCTCGAGCCGTTCATCATGGCCCATCGCGACGAACTGCAATGCGACGTCGTCGCCGTGTCCGACACCGGCATGCTGGCGCCGGGGGTCGGCACCCTGACCTACGGCCTTCGCGGCATCGCCTGCCTTGAACTTCGCGTCACCGGCCCCACTTCCGACCTCCACTCGGGTATCTTCGGTGGCGCCGTGGCCAATCCCGCCACCGCCGTGGCCAGGTTGGTCGCCAGCCTTCACGACACCGACCACCGGATCCAGATCGAGGGCTTCTACGACGATGTGCGTCCGCTCGAGGACTGGGAGCGCCAGGCCTGGGCGACCCTGCCCATCCCGGACAATGAAACCCTGCAGCTGACCGGCGCGCCCGAACTGGTCGGCGAAGCCGGCTATACCGAACTTGAGCGACGCTGGGCCCGCCCCACCGCCGAGGTCAACGGCATCGGCGGCGGCTACCAGGGCGCCGGTTCGAAGACCGTGCTGCCGAGCCAGGCGTTCGCCAAGATCAGCTTCCGCCTGGTGCCCGACCAGAAGCCGGACCAGATCCTTGAGCTGGCGAGGCGCCACTTCGAACGCCACCGCCCGCCTGGCGTCACGCTTGAAGTCGTGCCGGGCCACACCGGTCAGGCCTACCTGCTCGACCCGCGCGGCGATCTCGGCGCCTCCGCCCGGCGCGCGCTCGGCCGCGCCTTCCCCGGCGAGGCCGCCCTGATCCGCGAGGGCGGCAGCATCCCCATCGTGCAGACCTTCAAGGACCGCCTCGACGCCGACACCCTGCTGCTCGGGCTGGCGCTGCCCGACGCCCGCGCCCACGCGCCCAACGAAAATTTCCC
>SKLO01000492.1 GCA_007123195.1 Verrucomicrobiales bacterium
TCGTTTTCATGGACTTAGCTCGTGCTCTCACCTCGGAATCCTATTGGATCCGGCAGCAAGAGCGACTGTATGCCTGGCATGTATTCCGGACTTCCGGGCGGGCTCCAGCGGGAACGCCGGGGTGGCCGGGGACCTGGTCTGGGCGCTCATGGCGTGTTGGTTTGCGGCCTGGTCAGGGGCGGCCGCGGAACATGCGCTTGATCGGGCCGAACGGGCTGGTGAACGAGTCGAGGATGGCGGCGCTGTCGTGCCAGGCGGCGGCAGCGAGCAAGGTGCCGAGGTCGTCGCGCTCGCCGCTGTCGCGCGCCACCAGGCGGTCGGCGGTGAGGTATTGCAGCGCGCGCTTGTTGGCGTCCCATTCGACCGGCAGGGTGAACAGGTTGAGGATCACCAGTCCGGTCCAGCCGATCACGGTGGCCACGGCCAGCAGGTGGAAGTTGCCGAGCCGGGCGGCGAGCACCGCGGCGAAGGCGATCATGGCGATCAGCACGGCGGCGCGGTTGAGGCGGATGGCCTCGCGCCGCCAGAGGAACGGCGGGTAGTTCTCGCGGTGCTGGATGGCCTGGGTGGCGGCGCGCGAGGCCAGCGCCATGGCGGTCAGGCTGTGGCTGTGATAGGTGGCGCGGTCGAGTTCGAGTTTCTTGACCCGCGGCAGGTAGCGGTTGAGTTCGCCGGGGCCGGCGTCAACCACCTCGACGGTGGCCGCGCCGCCGCAATGAAGGATGCGGCGCGCCACTTCGGCGCCGCTGAGACCACAGCGGGAGCGGGTCTTGCGGAACTCATCCAGCTCGCCGCGCGCCTTGCCGCGCACGGCCCTGGCGACAAAAAGCACGGCGGTGAAGAACACGGTGAGGAAAACGGCGGGCAGCATGGCGGAGGATGACGGCGGTCAATAGCGGCGCACGAGGGTGTCGGCGGGGCCGTGTTCGTGGTCGGGCAGGGGGTAGTCGCGGGTGTAGTGGAGCCCGCGGCTTTCGTGGCGGAGCGAGGCGCACTCGACGATGAGGGCGGCGGTTTGCACCAGGTTGCGCAGTTCCAGCATCTCGGTGGTGACCTTGAAGTTCCAGTAGAACTCGTGCACCTCGCGCTTCAGGTTGTGCAGCCGCGCGGCGGCGCGCAGCAGGCGCTTGCGGGTGCGCACGATGCTGACATAATCCCACATCAGGCGGCGGATTTCGTCCCAGTTGTGGTAGATGACGACCAACTCGTCGACGTCCTGGGCGTCGCCCGACTGCCACGGCGGCAGTGGAAACTCGGTGGGCGGACGGCCGTTGACGGGAAACTTGAGCCGCATGTGCTCGACCGCGCGGTGGGCGATGACGGCGCCCTCGAGCAGCGAGTTGCTGGCCAGGCGGTTGGCGCCGTGCAGCCCGGTGCAGGCGACCTCGCCAACGGCGTAGAGCCCGCGCAGGCTGGAGGCGCCGTTGATGTCGGTGCGCACCCCGCCGCACTGGTAGTGGGCCGCGGGCACCACCGGGATGGGCTCGCTGGCGGGGTCGATGCCGACCTCCATGCAGGCGTGATAGACGGTGGGGAACCGTTCCTCGAGGTAGGCGCGGTCCTTGTGCGAGACGTCGAGGTAGACGCAGGGATGGCCGGTGCGCTTGATCTGGTTGTCGATGGCGCGGGCGACGATGTCGCGCGGGGCCAGCGCGCCGCGGGGATCGATGTCGTTGACGAACTCGCGGCCTTCCCGATCAATCAGCCGCGCGCCCTCTCCGCGCAGGGCCTCGGTGATGAGAAAGGATTTTTTCTTCGGATGGTAAAGGCAGGTGGGGTGGAACTGGATGAACTCCATGTTGGCCACGGTGGCGCCGGCGCGCCAGGCCATGGCGACGCCGTCGCCGGTGGCCACCTCGGGATTGGTGGTGTATTGATAGACCCGCCCGCAGCCGCCGGTGCACAGCGCAATGCGGTCGGATCGGAAGGTCTCGACCTCGCCGTTGGTTTGATTGAGAGCGTAGAGGCCGATGGCGCGGTCCTCGGTGACGAAGCCAAGCTTGGCGGTGGTGATGAGGTCGATGACGTAGTGGTTTTCGAAAAACTCGATCCCGGGCGTGGCCACGGCGGCGGCCAGCAGCTTGACGGAGATTTCCCGCCCGGTGTGGTCGGCGGAGTGCAGCACCCGGCGGCGGCTGTGACCGCCCTCGCGGCCGAGGTCGAACTCAAGCCGGCCATCGACCTCGACCTGGTCGAACTTGACGCCGATGTCGATCAGTTCGGCGATTCGTTCCGGTCCCTCGGCGACGATGGCGCGGACCACGTCCTCGCGGCACAGTCCGGCGCCGGCGTCGAGCGTGTCGGCGACGTGCCGGTCGATGGTGTCGTCGTTGGCGGTGACGCAGGCGACGCCGCCCTGGGCCCAGTTGGTGTTGGAATCGGCGTTGAGGCGCTTGGTCAGGATCGCGACACTGCCATGGGCGGCGGCCTTGATGGCCACGCTGAGGCCGGCGATGCCGGTGCCGATGACGATGAAATCAAACTGCCTCATGAACGGGTGAGGGTAGGTTGGCGGGCGCCGCCGGGTCGGCGGTGGCGGCCAGTTCGAGATTGTCGATCAACCGGGTTTGCCCCAGGCGGATCGCGCCCAGCAGCACCGAGCTACGGTCGGCGCGGGTCTGCGGCTGCAGGGTATCGCGGTCGACCAGCTCAAGGTATTCGATGGCGGCGTCGGGGGCGTGGCGGCGGATGAGATCGGTGGCCAACTGCAGCAACCCGGCGGCGGCATGGCCGCAGGGCGGGGCGGGCTGGGTCAGGAACCGGTCGCGCGCCGCCACCAGCGCCCGTCGCAGGGCGGGTGCCTGGCGGCGCTGACCGGGGTCGAGGTAGGCGTTGCGCGAACTGAGGGCGAGGCCGTCTGGCTCGCGCACGGTGTCGATGCCGAGGACCTCGACCGGCACGTTGAGGTCGCGCACCAGGCGGCGGATGACCGCCAGCTGCTGGTAATCCTTGTGGCCGAACACCACGAGATCGGGCTGCACCAGATTGAACAGCTTGAGCACGATGGTGCAGACGCCGTCGAAGTGGCCCGGCCGGCTGGCGCCGCACAGCCCGCGGCTGAGGCCGGTCTCGCGCACGGTGGTGGAGTGGTCGGGAGCGTAGATGGTCTCGGTGGCGGGCGCGAACAACAGGTCGACGCCGGCCTTGCGGCAGGCCGCGAGATCCTGGTCAAACGGGCGCGGGTAGCGGGACAGGTCCTCGTTGGGGCCGAACTGGGTGGGATTGACAAACAGGCTGACGACCACCGAGCCGGCGGGACCGGCGTGGCGGCGGGCGGCGTCGATCAGGGCCAGGTGACCGGCGTGCAGCGCGCCCATGGTGGGCACCAGCGCGACCGGGCCGGGCAGCCGCCTTCGGTGGTCGCGCAGGTCATCGACGGTGGAGCAGGTGAGCATGGTGTGCAGCCGGGGCCGTGGCCACGGGTCATCGGTCCCGGCCGGGCTGGCGCGGTCTTGTGCGGTCTTGTGCGGTGTGGTTGGCGGTGAACGACCGGCGGGCTGTCACGTTCGCCCGGGTGGGGGCCGGGAATCAAGGAGGTTTTTGGGCGGGTCCGGCGGCGGCCTGCAAGCCGGTCGGAAGGAACTCATGCAACCCACGGACCAACCCACGGGCGGGGATTGGCGCCATTAAGGTGGCTGGGGCGTCCTGCCTCGGTTCCCGTGCGTGGCTCGAGCGAGCGGGTCGGTCTCTACAAATTGTCAGACGTTTTGTTAAAATCAGACTTGCCGATGTGATACAAAAGGTCAGACACTTTGTTGAAATCGGACTTGCCGGCGGGTTCACGGCGGGTTCACGGCCCGGTTGGGAGGCTGGCGGCGTGGCGTGACCTTGGCCGGCGGCAGGCGGCCGGCGGTTGCCACGAAGGTTGAATCGGCGCAATTCGACCTGCTGTGCGTCCTGCGTCCTGCGAGGTGGCCGGTGCGGTGACCACGCGGGGGTTCATTCGCTGGGGGCGAGAGGGGCCGTGATGGGAAGCAGGCCCAGGGAACGATCGTCCCGCACCCCGGTCGAATTGAGGGCAATTCAACCTACGGTCGCTGCGCCCGCGAGGCCGGAGCGGGGCGATGCGTCTTGGGGCTGTGGTGGCCCGGTTCTCTTGCGACTTCGCACGGGCGGAGCCTCTGTCCCGTAGCGCGGGCCTCCGACCCGCGATTGTGGGTGGTTCGTGTCTGCGGGGTGGAGCTTTGCAGCAACGGTTCGTTCGCAGCGGACGACAGGGGTGTGGGTGGAATGGGCGCAGGGAACGATCGTCCCGCACCTCAGGCGGGTCGGACGCGGCGTGGGGGCCGGTCCCGGGACCACGTGGAAGGCTCATTCGCTGGGTGCGAACGGAGTCGTAAAGGAAGTTGGCGCAAAGGCTTGTCCTGCCGGAGGCCTGGCGCCCGCGGGGCCGAGACCGCGGCTGCTTAATCCTCCCCAGACCACAGTTCCCGCCAGGCATCGACCGTCTTGTCGACCAGCA
>SKLO01000330.1 GCA_007123195.1 Verrucomicrobiales bacterium
TGGAACCTCTACAACGCCCGCCTGCACCCCGGCGAGCACATGCGCGTGTTCCCGCTCAGCAACTGGACCGAGATGGACGTGTGGGAATACATCGACCGCGAACAGCTTGAGATCCCGTCAATCTACTTCTCCCATCCGCGCGAGGTCGTCCGCCGCGGTGGCCAATGGCTGCCGACCAACGACATCCTGCCGACCCGGGAGGGCGAGGAGGTCCGGCAACTCCATGTCCGCGTCCGCACCATCGGCGACATCATGACCACCGGCTGCATCGAATCCGAGGCCTCCAACGTGGCCGACATCGTCACCGAGATCGCCGCCGCCCGCGTCACCGAGCGCGGCAGCCGCGCCGACGACAAGGTCTCCGAGACCTCGATGGAAGACCGCAAGCGCGAGGGCTACTTCTGATCCCGCCGGCCGTCACGCCACCCCGCGGCCGGCCCGCCAGCGCCCCGGTCCCACCCTTGATTTCCGCTCCAACCCGCACCCACACCCGGCCATCGCCCCGCCCCGGCCCGACCATTTCCACCTGACCGCCACCCTGAATTCCGAAACGACCCCGGCCGCCGTCCATTCCGCCGCCGGCACCGGCGCGCTCGACATCCTGCGCTTCACCACCGCCGGCAGTGTCGACGACGGCAAAAGCACCCTGATCGGCCGTCTGCTCTATGATTCCAAGTCGATCATGGAAGACCAGCTCGAAACGCTGGAGCGCTCGGCCGACCTCACCGGCAAGGGATCGATCGACCTGGCCACCTTGACCGACGGCCTGCGCTCCGAGCGCGAGCAAGGCATCACCATTGACGTGGCTTACCGCTACTTCTCCACCCCGCGCCGGCGCTTCATCATCGCCGACACCCCGGGCCATGTGCAGTACACCCGCAACATGGTCACCGGCGCCTCCACCGCCAACCTCGCGCTGGTGTTGATCGATGCCCGCAAGGGCGTGCTCGAGCAAAGCCGCCGCCACGCCTACATCGCCGCCCTGCTGCGCATCCCCCACCTCGTGGTCTGCATCAACAAGATGGACCTGGTGGACTACTCCGAGCAGCGGTTCGAGGAGATCCGCGCCGAGTTCGCCGCGTTCCTGCCGCGGCTCGATATCCGCGACGTCACCTTCATCCCCATCAGCGCGCTCGAGGGCGACAACGTGGTCACCGAATCGGTCAACATGCCCTGGCACCACGGTCCCACCCTGCTCAACCATCTTGAGACCGTCTACATCGCGTCCGACTACAACATGCGTCACTTCCGCCTGCCGGTGCAGTGGGTGAACCGGCCGCAGAAAAGCGAGTGGCACGACTTCCGCGGCTTCTCCGGCCAGATCGCCGGCGGCACGGTGCGTCCCGGCGACGAGGTCATGGTGCTGCCCACCGGTCTGCGCAGCAAGGTCAGGGAAATCTGGACCTACGACGGCCCGCTCGACGAAGCCTGGTGCCCGATGTCGGTCACCCTGCGGCTGGAGGACGAGATCGATGTCAGTCGCGGCTCGCTGCTGTGCGCCGCCGACCGGCCGCCGTTTCTGGCCAACCAGCACCGCGCCGATCTGTGCTGGATGCACCCGCAACCGCTGCATCTGGGCCGCAAGTATGTGATCAAGCAGGGCACCCACAGCGCCCGCGCCATCGTCACCGAACTCGAGCATCGGATCGACATCAGCACCCTGCAGCCCGACACGCAGGCCGCCACCCTCGGCCCCAACGACATCGGCCGCATTCACTTCCGCACCAGCGAGGCGTTCGCCTACGACAGCTACCGCGACAACCGTCTCACCGGCGCCTTCGTTCTGGTCGATGAAGCCTCCAACGCCACCATCGCCGCCGGCATGATGATGGCGCCCCAGCAGCAGCTGAGCATCGACACCAGCGATTACGCCATCTGACCCCCGCGGTCCCGCCGTCGATCACTCGGGCCACGGAACCGGGCCGGCGCCGGGCGCCAGAAATTCAAGCAAGCCGCCGGGTAACCGCGGCCCACTTCCCGCGCTGCCTGCAACAAACCCGGACCGGGCCCCGTTTCCACTACAGCCAGCCTGCTGCCCGCCATCATGTTGACCCGCCGCAAAACCCTCAAGACCCTCGCATCCGGCTTCGGTGCCGCGCTCGGGTCCTCACTGTTGCCAGGAATCGGACAAGCCGCCCCGAGCGCATCCGGGGGGCCGAAACGGGTGATCTTCTTCCTGCAGAACCAGGGCTTCGATCCGGCGACAGCCATTCCGGCAGGCATGAAAAACAGCGGCTCGCTGGCACGGGCGGTTTTGCCCGAACCGATCCAGGCGCTGGAGCCCTTCAAGGAACGCCTGCACATCATCAACGGCCTGCACGGTCGCCACACCAGCCCCTCTCACAGCGCCTTCTTCGGCGCGCTCGGCGGCTATCGCGGCAGCGACGGCGTGCCGCCCAGCGGGCCAACGATCGATTACGAGCTGAGCAAGGTGCTGCCTGAAACGCTGTTGCCCCACCTCTGCATCGGCATGGACTCGATCGAGAACATGAGGGCCAAGCCCACGGTCGCGAACCTCTCCGCCAGCGGCGCCGGGCAGCCGATCTTCATGCACTCGAATCCCAACCACCTTTACCAGATGCTCTATGGCAGCATCTCCGAGGGCGAGATCCGCAAGCAGCACGAGGCCCGGTCCCGGATGTTCGAACGCATCGGGCAAATGGCGGCCGGCGGGAGCCGGGGGCTTCCGGTCGCCGACCAGGAGCGCTATGGTCAATACGTTCAGGATGTGAACGAAATCAACGGCCTGCGCGATCGCCTCGGTGAGGTCTCCGCCCATCTCCGGAAGTTCGCGCCCGAGGTGGACGACCGCTACACCAACCCCGAGTTTGAAACCGATTGGCACGATGCCCTGCTGGACCTCGGTGTCTCGGCCCTGAAATCGGGCATCACCAGCGTGCTGACCATCGGTTCGGGGCGCGGCGAGATTTTCGGCGCATGGAAAGGCCTCGGCGTCGAGCAGCAGGGGCACAACCTCGGCCACATGCCGCAGCCGGACAACCCGATCTGGGTCAAGATCCGCCAATACAACAGCCGCATGCTGGTGAAACTCATGGAGGAGCTGGAGAGCGTGCCCGAAGGCAGCGGCACGATGATGGACCACACGCTGATCGTCTACACCAGCAACAACGGCGACTATCAGCACACCAACGGTGCCACCTGGCCGGTGATGTTGCTCGGCAACTGCGGCGGCATCTTCAAGTCCGGCTGCTTCACCCAGCTCGACGGCACGCGCCCGATCAACGCGCTCTACACCACCCTGCTGCGGACCGCCGGTGTGGCCGCCGAGCGCTTCAACATGAGCGAGAGCATGGCCGCCCGGTTCGACTCCGGCCGCGGACCCCTGCGAGAGATCCTGGCATGAGCAGGCTGATCTGGTGGCTCTGGGCGGCGGGCGCAGCCACCGTTGGCGCGGACGACTCCTACACTCCGGGCCAGCAGGTCGAGGGGGACTTCGAGGGTTTTGCACGGGTTTTCCTCGACAAGAACTGCATCGACTGCCACGACGACGTCACCACCAGGGGTGATCTCAACCTGCTCGATCTCGGACCGATCGACGAAACCAACGCCGCCGTCTGGGAAGCGGTGTGGGCGCAGGTCACGCTCAAGGAGATGCCGCCCAAGGACCGGAACAAGCAGCCGGAAACCATCGAACGACTGCAGTTCTCCGACTGGGTGGTCGCCGGGATGCAGCGCGCGATGGAGGACAAGGGCGGCTTTCGCACCCATCTCGATCCCCGCAAGGCCAACTACGTCGATCACGACCTGCTTTTCGGCCCGCTGCCCGAGGGCATCCACCTTGTGCCGACCTCCTCCCCGGCGCGGATCTGGCGGGTGACCCCGGAAGAGCACATCACGCGGCTGAACGAACTGATCAACACCGAGCCTGCCTACGATCCGGAAAAGCCCGGCCTCCGCGCCCACGGCGACGCCGTGCCCACCAATCACGGCGGCGAACTGAAGCTCTACTTCGGCACCGACCGGATCATCCGGTGGGACGGCGGCACCGTGGCCTATGCCACGGCGGTCAAGAGCGTGCCCGTGGTCCTGTCCTCGGCCCGCAAGCATGGTTTCCAGAATTACCCGGACTTCTACAGCGTCAACAGCGCCGAGGTGACACGAATCCTCGACAAGGCCGAGGATATCCTGAAATACATGGCCTACGGCCCGCTCAGCCTGGTCGAATTCCCCGAACAGATCACCGACGATCCCGCCACCTACGCACGGGTCAAACCGAAGGGCGATCTCCGCGGCCTGCCCAGCTCCATTGTCTACAGCACCGAGGTCGTGCGGCCGCTGACCCCGGTTCACGACCTCATGCAGGATCCCGGCGTGAGTGACGAACGGCTGCGCGCCGCGGTGGACCATCTGTTCGAGGCGCTGACCTTCCGCCCGCCGTCCACCGCGGAATCGGATGACTACCTCGGCATCGTCCGGGATTCGGTCGACAGGCTGGGCAA
>SKLO01000426.1 GCA_007123195.1 Verrucomicrobiales bacterium
CGCTCCGGCAAACGCGCGCCCGCCGCCAACTCGCCGCCCGCACGCAAGGCCGGCCGCGCGCCCGCCACCACCCGCAAGACCGCCGCGGCGCGGATGAAGCCTGCCAGCCGGACCCGCAACCCGCGCCAGGCAAACACCCGCCACCTGGCCATCGACCCCATCAGCGAGGCTCCCGTCGAGATCGATGTCTGGCCGTGGATCCACGTCGCGATCGGTTGCCTGCTGGTGGTGCCCGCCTTCATCACCTCGCAGGCGTTCTTTGACAGCGTGCTGGGGGCGGCGCTCGACCGCTCGTTCTGGAGCCACCCCGGCTTCTGGTGGTTCGGTGTCGGCGGCCTTTGCTGGGTGCTGCTGTTCCACACCTGCCCGCGGCCGATGTTCCTCTATGTGCTCGGCCACGAGTTGACCCACTACGCCTTCGTGCGCCTCAGCGGGGGCCAGGTCCGCAGCTTCAAGGTCAGCGGATCCGGCGGCTACGTCGAGACCGACCGCAACAACTGGATGATCGCGCTGTCGCCCTACTTCGTGCCGTTCTACACCGTGGTGGCGGCGCTGCTGTTCGGGGTCTCGGCGCTGGTCATCGATTTGCACGGCAGCTTCAACGCCCCGTGGCCCTGGAGCGGTTACGAGGTGGCCTGGAGCGACCTGCTGCTCGGGGTGGTCGGATTCACCTGGGCGTTCCACCTGACGTTCACCGTTTGGATGATCTCCGGCGACCAGCCCGACCTGCGCCACTACGGCGTGTTCCTATCGCTGATGCTGATCTACCTGGCCAACCTGATCGTCGTCACCGTGCTGCTGATCGCCGCCTCCGACACCTTCACCTGGTCCGCCTTTGTCGAAGCGTGGTGGAACGCCGCCCACGAACTGCTCGGCTGGCTGCGGCCGGTGGCGGCGCTGTGAACTGCACCGTCACGGCAACCTCCACGACCCACCCCGCTCATCCCCCAAACCGCCCCCGGCGGCCTTGACCCCGTGGCGGGAGGTCAATCCGAGCGCGCCCCACCGGCACCACCGCCATCCTCGGGCAACACCACGATCATGCCGTAACGGCCGCAGCCCTCCAGCACGCGACCGATCAGGTCGGGCGCCAGCGAGGCGGCACGCGCGCCGTCGTCGTCGACCGGCACGCCGAACTCCTCAAAAAAGCCCTCGAACCCGGCCGGACCAAAGCTGGTGATCCAATGGGTGTCCCGGTCGGTCGGATTGCGAAACGTGTGCACCGCCCCGGCCGGGGCAATCACATTCCGGCCGCTGGTGAGCACATGCCAGGTGCCATCGACCATCACGTCGAGCTGACCGTCGATCACATGCAGCACCTCCGCCGCGTCGTCATGGTAATGCGGCGGCGGTCCTTCGGTGTGCGCCGGCGTCACGATCGACAACAACGCGTAATCGCCTCCGGTGGGAATCGGTTGCACCCGGTGCCCGAGCACCCAGCGCTCGGTCGGAACAGCAAGGCTGGCGGCAACGCCGGCAACCGGGCCGGCAGATGGGGATGTGGTGGTCATGACGGTGTCTGGTTGGATCTGTCTGGTCAGGGTTGGTTCGGTTCGGTTGGTGTTGATGAGGTGGCAAGGACCAGCGGCCAGCGCGAAACAGGGGCCGCCCCGGGCACGCTCGCACCCGGGCCAATATCACTTGCTCCTTCGTGAGACTTTTGTATCATCACAGGATGAAAGTCGCAAACAAAAAAATGGTCTCTGGTCGTGCCCGACAAAAACAGCGCACTCGCAAGGCCATCCTCGAAGCCGCCGCACGCCTGCTGGCCAACGGCGGCCCGGTCCCCACCATCGACTCCATCGCCGACGAAGCCATGGTCTCCCGGGCCACCCTCTACCGCTACTTCCCCAACCTCGACATCCTGCTGGCCGAGGTGCCGCTCGACGCCCGCGCCCTGGCGCCCGCGGAGTTGTTCGCCGATCTGCCCAACTCGTGGCCGCCCGACTCCGCGATCGCCAGCCGCCAGGCCGGCGAACGGCTGGAACGGGTTCAACGCCACCTGCACGGGCTCGTTCGTGACCAGGAAACCCTGTTCCGGGTGTTCCTGCGCGGCACCATGGACCGCATGCTCGACCACCTCGGACGCGATCCCAGACCAACGCCCGACCCATCCCGCAAGCCCGACGCCGCGGCGCCAGCGACCGAGCCAAGACCGCGCGTGCGCCAGGCGCGCAGGCTGGAAATGATCGCCGAAGCGCTGGCCCCGGTGCGCGATCACCTGACCGCCGGCGAGTCCGAGCGCCTCGCGTGCGCCCTGTCGATGCTCGTGGGCATCGAGTCGTTCGTCGCCCTGACCGATGTCTGCGGGTTGGACCCGGCCACATCGGATGACATCGGCGCGTGGGCGGTGCGCACCCTGCTGACCGGCGCCCTGGCCACCACCGACCGGCGGCAGGACAAACCGGGGCATCCTGACGAAACCAAGGTTGACCGATTCGCCGACCCGTAACGCGGGCCAGATCGGCTCAGTCCCGGCTCAGTCCCGGCGCGGGCGGTGCAGGGGCATCGCTTCGGGATGGGTGGCGAGCACGGCCCGGAGCTGGTCCACGATCTCGGGATGCTGCTGCGCCAGGTTGCGGGTCTCAAGCGGATCCTGCTGGTAGTCGTAAAGCTCGAGCGCAGCGGTGGCGGGCTCGGCGCCGGGCACCTTCCATTCCACCAACCGGTGGCGCTCGGTGCGGATCGCGCGTCCGAGCATGCCGCCCGGGCCGCGAGGGAAGGCGTGGTAGGCATGATCCCGCAACCGCGCGTCAGGGTCGGCCAGCACGGGCACCAGGCTGACACCGTCAAGGGGTTGAACCGTGTCCGGCTCCGGCAGGCCGGCGAGTTCTACCAGGGTCGGATACAGGTCGACCGTCTCAGCCGGCTGACCGCTGTGGCTGCCCGGCTGTGCCACCCCCGGTCCGGCAAGGATCAAGGGGATGCGGTTGGCCTGTTCGTAGTTGGTGTGCTTGGTCCAGATGCCCAGGTCGCCGAGGTGGAAACCATGGTCACCCCACACCACGACGATCGTCTCCCCGCTCAGCTCAAGCTCATCAAGAGCCGCCAGCACACGACCGATCTGGGCGTCCACATAACTCACGCTGGCGTGGTAACCGTGGATCAGCGAGCGCTTCAGTTCGTCGGGATACGGCGCCTGCGGATCCTCCGGCACGGGGGTGTAAGCGGCGATTTCGCCACCGCGTTTGCCCGCCGCCGGGGGCGCGTCCACGGGCAGATCCTCGAATTCGGGCATCGGCAATTCCGCCGGATCGTGGAGGTCCCAGTAGCGCTTCGGCGCGGAGAACGGCAGGTGCGGGCGCACAAATCCTGCGGCGATGAAAAACGGCGTGCCCTCGTTCCGGCGCCGTTGCGCCGCCGCCTCAAGCCGGCGCACGGTCTCCGCCGCCACCCGGCCGTCGGCGTAGGCGTCGTCGTCCACGTCCGGCGCTTCCCAGGCTGCCCCGCGCGGCAGCGACCCGATCTCATGAAGTCGCTGGTTGGTGAACAGGGCCTCTTCCCTCGTCAGTTCGCCGCCGGTGCTAGCGGGATCGAGATACTCAATCACCAAGTCGTGAAAGTGCGGGACTTGGAACGACTCGGGGTCGCCCTCGTTGCCATGCCCGATGTGAAACACCTTGCCAAGCGACTCGGTGCGGTAGCCGTGGGCGGCGAAGTGCTGGGGCAGCGTCACCGCGTCGGGCAAGGTCTCGCGCAAGCGGCTGCCGAGGTGGTAGAGACCGGTCGAGGTCGAGCGCGAACCGAGCATGAGGTTGTAGCGAGACGCGGTGCAAACGGCCTGGTTGCAGTAGGCCAGGTCAAAGCGGATTCCGCGCTGGGCAAGGCCATCGAGGTGGGGCGTGACCGCCGTGGCATCGCCGTAGCAGCCCAGCGCCGGCTTGAGGTCATCGACCAGGATCAGCAGCACATTGGGGCGCCGTGCCGCATCCGGATCCAGATCCTGCGCCGAAGCCGGTCGGACCCCGGATTGCCCCTCCGCCGTGGCGGCGGCCCCAGTCACGGCAGCGGACAGGACTGCAAGCAAGGCAAGTCCGAAGGCAAGCCCCGGCAGCTGCAGTCCGGCCAGCACTCGACGCATTCCGAGCCCAAGGGCGCCGACAGCGGCAGTGGACCGGGAGTGTGGAACGGACGCAGGGGACGGAACAACGGCTTTCATCGTGACTTGGGCTGATGCGGGCGAGCCGGGTCTCGGCGGACGGAGCTGAGGTAATGTGAGATACCGTGAATCACAGAGTGCCCCGTCGGAACGGATCCGCAAGGTGCACTTCGCGCAACCCGATGGGACGTTGACGGTGATCCATCTCGAGAGAGACATGGAGATGTTTTGGCCCGCAGCCAGAAAATTGACTGCGGCGGCACGCTTCAGGTGGTCGACAATGGCCTTCTTGCCCGCAGCCATGGTGGATTTTCATCAACCACTGGCAGCG
>SKLO01000187.1 GCA_007123195.1 Verrucomicrobiales bacterium
ATGGCCAAGCCTCATCAGCCCAAGCGCGGGGGAAGCCACCCGATCCCCCAAGGGGCCAGGCCGTGGGCACGCCGTCGGGGGGGGGGGCGCGAGCAGACAAGAATGTCTACTCCACACTGGCCGCGCCTGCCTACCGTCGCGCCGCTATCCCGCGCCCGGAAAGGTGACGGGTTGACGGGGATTTTGGCTCTCCTCCGCGAACAACACACCGGCGACTTGGTCTGCGCGGCTATGGGGCGATAGCCCGCCCTCCGGCCCGCGCGGCTCGGCAGGGACGCCTCGCCCTACCCCGCGGGGCGCCAATCCCGCGGGTCCGCCCGCGGTTCCCAACCCCGCGGGACGTCACTTTTCCACTGGCATTTCGAGCCCGCCAAAGGCCCTTGATTCAAGACACGGCACAAGCGCCCTCGACAACCGGCTGCCGCACTGGCACCATGAAGCTGCCGACCCCGGCCACCCCGGGCGTCCCTGTTGACCACCTGAAAAACCCGCACCCGGACCATCCCCATGCCACTGCACCTGCTGCCCCGCCATTCCACCACCCGTCGCCACGTCATCAAGACCCTCGCCGCCGCCGGCGCCGCCGCCGTGCTGCCCGGCAGCCGCCTGCCCGCCCGCGCCGCCAACCAGGACGATGCATCCGGCGGGGATACCGCCGAACGCTGGGCGCTGCTGGCCGACACCCACATTCCTGACGACCCTGCCACCGCCGCCCGCGACGTCAACATGACCGACCACCTCCGCCGGGTCGGCGCCGAACTGATCGCCGAAGCCGGGCGAGCCCCGCTCCAGGGCGTCATCATCAATGGCGATTGCGCCTATTTGAAAGGACTGAAGGGCGACTACGAAAACCTGGCCGAATTGCTCGACCCGCTGGTAGAGGCCGGGCTGTCGGTCCATCTCACCATGGGCAACCACGACGACCGTGGACCATTCTACCAGGTGCTGGCCGACCACAAGCCGGAGCGGCCCGTGGTCGACGGGCAGCACGTGGCCTTGCTGGAGACCCCGCTGGCCGACTGGTATCTGCTCGATTCCCTGCGCTTCGTCGACCAGGTCGAGGGCGAGCTTGGCGAGGCCCAGCGCCGCTGGCTGGCCGAGCGCCTGGCCCGGAACCCCGACAAACCCGCGATCCTGGCCGCGCACCACTACCTGCAGCCCGAGGACCCGCCGGGCGGCGAGCCCCGCCGGATGACCGGCCTGGTCGACAGCGCCGGTTTTGTCGAGTTGCTGGCGCAACACCCGCAAGCCAAGGCATTTCTGTTTGGTCACAGCCACCGCTGGCACGTCGCCGCCGACGACAACGGCTGCCATCTGGTCAACCTGCCCCCCACCGCCTACGTCTTCGATGCCCAACGCCCCAGCGGCTGGGTGCTCGCCACCGTCACCGCCACCGGCATGACCCTTGAACTGCGATCGCTCGACCCCGACCACCCCGAGCACGGCATCGAAACCCGGCTCGCCTGGCGCTGACGCCGGCCACGCAACTCTCTCGCCGCCGCCAACCCACCGGCCGCCAGTTTTTCGTTGCACTTCCGGCGTCGGCCTCCCAGTTAGCGCTGGCCGCCGCAAGCCGCGCCGGCCCCGCACCCATTCGCTCACCACCATTATGCCCGCCGCCGCCCAGGAAGAACATGTATTGGTCGTTCCACGCGACCTGCTCGACCGCCTCGGCTCGTTCCAAGGGGTCCACCAGGACCCCCAGCGCTACCTGCCAGCCTTGCTCGACCCCGCCAACAACTACTTCCTGCCGCGATCGGCCGCCGAACTGGACCCGAGCCACAAGCAGATCATCCCCTACGCGGTGTTCCACTGCCAGGGCCGGGTGCTGCACTACGTGCGCGGAGGCGGCAGCGGCGAAAAGCGGCTGGCCCACAAGGGTTCGATCGGCATCGGCGGCCACATCAATCAGTCCGACTACGACCACGCCCCCTCGCTCGAACCGCGCACCTACCACAATGGGGTCACCCGCGAAATCCACGAGGAACTGGTGCTGCCCGAGGGCCACGACAGCCCGCACCGCGTGGTCGGTCTGATCAACGACGACTCCAGCCCGGTCGGCCAGGTCCACCTCGGCATCGTCCACCTGGTCGAGCTGCCGCACCCGGACATCCAGGCCCGCGAGGCGGTCATCACCGGACTCGAATTCCTCACCCTGGAACAACTAACGCCGCGTCGCGACGCCCTCGAAACCTGGTCGCAACTCTGCCTCGGCGCCCTGCCGGAATGGCTTGACGGGAACTGACTGTTCTTTGTTCTTTGTTGAAGCCGGGCTGCGCCGAGCCCGATCCCGGAGGGATCCAAGACGGTAGCCGGTGGTTGAGCCCGCACCGCGGGCGACACCACCGGGAACGTCCCCCCCACAAGAATGCATCCTGGAGGGATGCCATCGGCGCGCTCCGCCAACCCCTGGGCGGCTCCGGCGACCAGGCCCGACGACACCACACGTTACCACCACGCTGCCACCCCGCGGGGTGGCAATCCCGCGGGACGCTCCGCGCTGGCATGGCCAATGAGATGCGCTGGCAACGGTAGGGCGAGCCGTCCCTGGCGAGCCGCGTTCGCCGGACCGGTGCGGAGATGGGGCATCGGTGGGTTCTCGGCTTGCGGGGGCTTTGGCTTTCCGCGGGCAAGGCGCGGGCGATTTGGTATGCGCGGCTGTGGGGCGAAAGGAGGTCGTCCGGTTCGCGCGGCTCGGCAGGGACGCCTCGCCCTACCCGGCGGGGTGGCAATCCCGCGGGACGCTTCGCGCTGGCATGGCCAATGAGATGCGTTGGCAACGGTAGGGCGAGCCGTCCCTGGCGAGCCGGAGCCAGTTCAAGGCCAGCCGTCAGCCCAATCCAAGCCCCTCAGCAGCCCCTTGGTCCGACCCGTCCGCCCCCCGCCGGGCACCCGCCCTCATCCCCCGAAAGTGGGACCGCGGCAAACCGGCCCCGGCAACGCCCGAAACCGGTCCCACCGGAGCCCCGCCGGGTCCGCTGGTCACGCGCTGCCAGCCCCGTGGCCACGGGGATTCCGGCTCCCCAGGCACCCCCAGTGGCCGAAACCTCCCGCGCTCGCCGCTCCAGCCCCACGCCCCCCCGACTGAACAGTTGCACCCCTGCCATTTCCCCCCATGGTAGCCCGTGCTCTTTTCCTGCCCCCAGTGCCAGATGCAGCTTCGTGCCGAGCCAGACATGGCCGGCAAGGTGACCCAGTGCCCCGGATGTGGCATCAGGCTGCAAATCCCCGGAACCCCGGAACCCAGGACCTCGGCCGGTGCCGCCGGTCCCAGGGCCAAGGCCGGACCGGTCAAACAACCGATGGTCGACGCCGACCCGTCGAACGTGAACGCCTGGATCGGCCTCGGTCTCGGCCTCATCGGCATGGCGGTCGCGGTCGGCCTGCTGTTCCTGGTCAAGAACACCTTCATCGGCCAGGTGTTCTTCACCGGCGGCTGGGTCAACTACCTTGAGTTCCTGCTGTTCTTCTGGGGCCTCGGCATCCTGCTGCTCAAGAGCAAGAAAATCGCCCGCCAGCGCAGCGCCCTGCTGCTGGACATCCTGCCGGAACGCATCTCCGACCGCATCACCCCGCCGATCGTGCCGGCGTTCGTCGATCATCTCGACAACATGCCGCCGATGGCCCGCGACAGCCTGATGGTGGCCCGCATCCGCAAGGGCCTCGAACTGTTCGCCGCCCGCGAGAACAACTCGGAGGTGGCCGCGCTGCTCAGCGCCCAGTCGGACATCGACGCCAACCGCGTGGCCGGCAGCTACGCCCTGCTCAAGGTGTTCCTCTGGGCCATCCCGATCCTCGGCTTCATCGGCACCGTGCTCGGCCTGTCGACCGCCATGGCCGGCTTCGGCGCCGCCGACATGAGCGACATGGACGCCCTGCGCGACTCGGTCAGCGGCATCACCAGCGGCCTGTCAACCGCGTTCAACACCACCTTGCTCGGCCTCATCCTGGCCATCATCCTGATCTTCCCGATCAGCGCCATCCAGAAGCGCGAGGAGGACTGCCTCAACGAGATCGACACCTTCTGCTACGAAAACCTGCTGCTGCGCCTGCAGGGCACCTCGGGCACCGGCCCGGCCTCCGACATGAGCGGCGAGGCGATCCAGACCCTGCTGGAACAGATGCAGGAAACCAGCGGCCACCTCGGCCAACTCGGCAGCGAATTGACCGAGATCACCCGCCAGCACCAGGCCGCGCTGGAGGAAAGCATGACCGGGGCGGTCGAACAACTCACCGACCGCACCGCCACCGCACTGGAGAAGTCAATGACCACCTCCAGCAAGTATTTCGAGGGCCTCGAGCGCGGCATCCGCTCGCTCAACCACGTGCTCGGCCAGCTTGGCGGCGAGAAGGTCATCATCCAGCAGGTGGCAAAAAAATCCTGGTGGAAGTTCGGCAGCTGACCGGCCGGCCCGCAACCCCGGC
>SKLO01000291.1 GCA_007123195.1 Verrucomicrobiales bacterium
GTATTCGGCCCCCTGCTCGATCCAGCGTTTGAGGATGTCCTTCTGCGCGTCGTCCAGCGACAGGTGCGAGTCCGGCGGCGGCATCAGGTCGCCCGGGTCGCTGCTGCTGATGCGTTTCCAGGCCTCGCTGGCGGCGGCGTCACCCGGCACGAGGGCGGCGTGGCCACCGAGGTCAGCGATCGCCTCCTCGCGCAGGTCCAGTCGCAGCCCGGCTTCCCGGGTGGCCTCGTCGAAGCCGTGGCAGGCGAAGCAGTTCTCACTCAGGATCGGCCGCACGTCGCGATTGAAGTCAATCTGTTCGGCCCGGGCGTCGCCGCCGCTGGAGACGGCCAGCGCCGCCGCCAGCAGAACGGTCATCGAACCCGCACCTCTGAATGTCACAGGGCGTAGTGGGAAGGCGGATGGACAGGGGTTGAACATGGTCGCAGGGATCAAAGCCACAAAGGGGAAACGTGCCATAGATCGGTGGATCTGTCCAACGGTGGCAGGCTGGCGGGGGCGCGGCCGGGATTCTGACCCCACATGGCGTGCCGGCACGTGACCCCGCCCCGTCCGAGCGCCTCCCGCGCCCCCGGGAAAGGGCGCGCCGCTGAAAGCAGGCGGCCGTGGGTCCCGTTGTTGAGGTGTATGTCGCTTTCCCTGAGCCGACCTGAACCGACCGTCGCCCCAGCGCGACCGGCCGCCTTCCGTAGCGCCCTCGCTCCTCTCGCGCTGCCGGGAGCGGTGGCTTGGGCCGTGGCAACGCTCGCCTTGCCCGTGACCATGACGCCCGCCGGTGCCGAACCGGGCGTCGAACTGGAGATCGAGGAGGTGTCCTACGCGGTCGATGTCATCACGGTGCTGACCCAGGCCGGCTGCAATGCCGGCGGTTGCCACGCCAATCCGAACGGCAAGGGCGGCTTCCACCTCTCGCTCTGGGGCGAGGATCCGGAGGGCGACTACGAGGCGCTGATGGCCCGCAGCCGGATCAATCCGGACGATGCCACCCTGTCGGGCATCCTCATGAAACCGACGCTTGAGGCCGATCACGAGGGCGGGTTGCGGTTTGAGCACGACTCGGAGCACTACGAGATCCTGCGCCGGTGGATCGAGGCCGGGGCACCCAACGACCTCGACCGCGCGCCCTCCGTCACGCGCCTGGAGGTGAGTCCCACCGAGGTGGTGCTCGAATTGCCGGCCAACGAGGTCGAGATCTCGGTGACCGCCCATTTTTCCGACGGCCAGGTCCGCGATGTGACCCGCTGGGCCACCTACGAGCCGACCACCCACGCGGTCGAGATCGAGCGGCCCGGGTTGGTCACCGCCATCGACCCCAACGAGACCGTGGTCATGGTTCGTTACCTCGACCAACGGGAGCCGGTGCGGCTGGCGTTCGTGCCGCAGCGCCAGCAGGTGGCGCTCGAGGACACCAACGGCTCCCTGATCGACCGCCATGTCGGCGACAAGCTGGTCCGGCTGGGTCTGCCGCCGTCGCCGCTGGCCGACGACGCCACCTTCATCCGCCGGGTGTCGCTCGACCTCACCGGGGTGCCGCCGAGCGGCGAGCGGGTGCGGGCGTTCCTGGACGATCAGCGGCCCGACAAGCGCGCGCTGCTGGTGGACGAGTTGCTCGAAATGCCGGCGCACGCCGAGTACTGGGGATTGCTGTGGGCCGACCTGTTGCGGGTCGAGGAGACCGCGCTCGACAGCCGCGGCGTCGAGGTGTTCACCAACTGGATCCGCCAGGCGGTGGCGGACAACATGCCGCTCGACGAGTTCGCGAAGGAATTGCTGGCGGCGCGGGGTTCCACCTATGACCATGCCCCGGCCAATTTCTGGCGCGCGTTGCGCAACCCGCCCGACCGCGCCGAGGCGGTCGCCCAGGTGTTCCTCGGCATCCGTTTGCAGTGCGCCCAGTGCCACAATCATCCGACCGACCGCTGGACCCAGGACGACTACTATCGGTTCGCCGGTTTGATGGCGGGCATTGACTACGAGATCATCGAGAACAACCGCGAGGATCGCCACGACAGGAACCGCTTCAATGGCGAGCAGATCGTCCAGGTGGCCTGGAACGAGGAGTGGCCCGATCCGCGCACCGGCGAGCCGCCGGCGCCCGGCATGCTCGATCCCTCGGCACCGGCGCCCGATCCCGACGCCGACCCGCTGGAGGAACTGGCCGGCTGGATCGTCGACGGCAACCGCCTGTTCGCCCGCACCCAGGCCAACCGCGTCTGGTTCCGCCTGATGGGCCGGGGCCTGGTGGAACCGGTCGATGATGTGCGTGACACTAACCCCGCCTCCCACCCCGATCTGCTGGAAGCGCTCACCGACCAACTGGTCGACAGCGGCTTCGACCAGCGCCGGTTGATCCGCGAGATCGCGCTGTCCAATGCCTACCAGCGCGTCAGCGAGCCGCGCCCCGGCAACGAGTGGGACGAAACCAACTACAGCCATGCCCTGGTGCGCCGCTGGTCGGCCGAGCAGATCGTGGATTCGCTCCACCGCTTTCTCGGACTCGCCTCGACCTTCCAGGGTTACGACGAACCGGTCCGCGCCGGCCAGCTCTACGGCGCCCAGACCCGCTACCGCCGCGGCAGCCCGCTGACCGATTGCGACCGCTACCTGCAGCTGTTCGGCAAGCCGGTGCGCCAGGTGAGTTCGGATCTGGAACGGTCCAACGAGACCTCGCTGGCCCAGGTGTTCGAACTGGTGTCCGGCGAGGCGATGCAGAACTGGCTGCGCGATCGCGAGAACCAATTCGACCGCTGGATCGAGGAACATTCCGAGCCCGGCGATCTGCTGGAGCGGTTGTTCCTCGAGGGGTTGTCTCGGCCGCCGGGCGACGAGGAGCGCGCCTACCTGACGCCGCTGCTGGAGGATCCCGAAACCCGCCGCGGTGCGGTCGAGGACATCGCCTGGTCGATCCTCAACGCCAAGGAATTCATCCTGCGCAACTGACCCGCGCCCTCCTGACACGATTCAAAACCAAAGCGCGCCCGGCCACCGCGGCCGTGCCGCGCACCCGACTCGATTACCATGTCCGCCTGCAAGAACTTCCAGACCCACCAGCTGCTGTCCCGCCGCTCCATGCTGCGCATCGGCGGGCTGGGCACGCTCGGCCTGACCATGCCCAAGCTGCTGGGCGCCTCCAGCGTGCGTCGCCCGCGGGTGCGTGCCAAGTCGGTGATCTTCCTGTTCCAATGGGGCGGCCCCAGTCATGTCGACATGTTCGACATGAAGCCGGACGCGCCGTCCGCCTACCGCAGTCCGCACCGGCCGATGCGCACCAGCTGCGACGACATCGAGATCAGCAGCCACCTGCCGCGGCTGGCCAGGCTGATGGACCGGTTCACCGTGATCCGCACGATGAGCCACAACATGAAGAACCACAACTCGGCCGGTTACTACGCGCTCACCGGCCACGCGCCGCCGAGCGACGACCAGCGGCTGCAGGACAACCTGGACCGGTTCCCCGCCTACGGCAGCATTGTCGATCACCTGGCGCCGAACCCGGCCAACTACCTGCCCACCTTCGTCTCCTATCCGCATGTGATCAGCGACGGCTCGCCGACGCCCGGCCAGCACGCCAGTTTTCTCGGCAAGCGCCACGACCCGCTGTTCATCCAGCGCGACCCGGCGGCGCCCGACTTTGAGCTGCCCGAGCTGAGCCTGCCGTCCGGACTGCACATGGATCAGGTGACCCATCGGCGCGGCTTGCAGCAGATCATCGACCGACAGTCGCGTCTGCTCGATCACTCGGTCGAGGCGCGCGGACTTGACGAATATTACGACCGCAGCATTGCGATGCTGCAGAACCCGCTGGTGCGCCAGGCGTTCGACCTCAGCCGCGAGGCGCCCGAGATGCGCGAGGCCTACGGGCCCACCAGCTACGGCCAGGGCTGCCTGCTGGCGCGCCGGTTGGTCGAGGCCGGGGCCAAGTTCGTCACCGTGTATTTCGACCGCACCATCGGCGGCCGCACCGCCGAGTCGGGCGGCTGGGACACCCACGGCTTTGACAACACCCGCATGTTCCCGGTGATCGAGCAGCGTCACCTGCCGATCACCGAGCAGACCCTGCCGACCCTGATCCTCGACCTCGAGCGGCGCGGCATGCTTGAGGACACGCTGGTGTTGTGGATGGGCGAGTTCGGGCGCACGCCGAGAATCAATGACAACATCAGCCGAGATCACTGGCCCAACTGTTACTCCGCCCTGCTGGCCGGCGGCGGCGTCAAGGCCGGCCACGTGCACGGCGCCTCCGACCGCACCGGCTCCCAACCGGATACCAAGCCCGTGCGTCCCGAAGATCTCGCCGCCACGGTGTATTACCTGATGGGAATCGATCCCAACGCCGTCATCCACGACACCCAGAAACGGCCGCACGTGATTTCCAGCGGCGAGCCGGTGCTGGATGTGGTGGCGTGAGGGTCCGGCCGA
>SKLO01000553.1 GCA_007123195.1 Verrucomicrobiales bacterium
GCCGACATGCTGATCCTGCGCAAGGGCAACCGGCTGTCGGTGACCCCGCTGGCGCCGGAGCATTTTCAGCGCGTGTGCGAACTCGGCGGGCTGTGAGCAGCCGGGCCGGGCGTGGGGGCGGGTTGGGCGTGGTGACGACCCTGGACTCAGATCTCCGGGGGCCGGTGGCCGCGAACCCGCCCCGGATCGCGGCCCTTCAGTCCGCTGGGAAAAAAACGGGCCACACCCACCCGGGCGGTGCCCTGGGTGGGTGTGGCTGAGGGATATCGGCCCGTTGAGCCTGACGACCTGGACCGCCGCGCCAACTGGCGCCATCCGGATGCCGGAGGTATCCCTGGTGGTAGCCGGTGGTTGAGCGAAGCGACACCACCGGATGGTCCCGCCCCCCGTCATCGCACCTCGGCGGGGTGCCAGCGTGGTGGTCACGGTTGGTGTCGGCGGGCTTGTCGTTGGCGAACCGCGCCGATGGCATCCCTCCAGGATGCATTCAAATGGGGGGGGAGCGTTACCGGTGGTGTCGCCCGCGGGCGGGCTCGACCACCGGCCACCGTCCTGGATCCCTCCAGGATCGGGCTCCGCGCGGTGCGATCACGCCTCTGCGGCGGCCCGCACGCTGCCGGTGGTCACCATCACCGGCTCGAAGAATTCCGAGTCGGTGCGGTGGTCGGCCTGGCCTCTGAGCCACAGGTGGAGGGCCGCAGCCATGCGCTCGACCGGGTAGCGGAAGTGGCTGATCGGCGGGTCGTTGTATTCCATGCTGTATTCGTGGGAGAGACCGACGAGGGAGAGGTTTTCCGGGATCTGGTAGCCGTGCTCATGAAGCATGCGCGAGATGGCGATGAACTCGCGATGGTCGAGGAACAGCAGCGAGTCGATGGTGCGCTGGCGCAGCACCGGAGTGAGGCTGGCGCGGACGCCGTCGCCGGAGCCGTCGGCCACGGCCGGGGTGTTGAGGGCGGGGTCGAAATCCAGACCGGCGGCGTGGCAGGTGCGGCTGAACGCCTGGCGGATGCGCTGGTTGAAGGCCCGGCTGCGGCCGCAGAGGGGCAGCACCGGGGTGCGGCAGCCGCGGTGGATCAGCAGTTCGAGCGCGCGCTGGAGCGCTTCGGTGATGCTCACGGCCACGGTGTAGACGGGGTAGTCGGAGACCTTGGTGCCACCGAGGAACGCGATCGGCGCCTCGCGGTGGGCTGCCCAGGCGGCCAGGCCCGGACTGCCTTGCACGGCGATCACGCGGCTGGCCATGGAGTGGGCGAGGGCCTTGTCGAAAGGGTTGTTGGCGTGACCGCGCGCGATGTAGGGCATGCTGTGGTAGATGACTTCCCAGCCGTCGCGGTTGGCCAGCGTCTGCAGGTGGTTGAGGACGTGGAGGGTGCTGTAGACGAGGTGCGACAGGGGAACCTCGGTCAGGACCAGCAGGCGCTGCCCGGCGCGGCTTGCGGGGCCGGGCGGGGTGGTTGAGGGATTGACTGCGGGGCCCTGGCCGAGGTCGGGCCGCTCCGCGGGCGCTGGCACGCGGAAACGCCGCCGGTCGCCACTGGAGTGGACCCAGCCCTCCTCGGCCAGAATGCGCAGCGCCTGCGAGATGGTGGGCACACTGACCCCCAGGAGCTTGGCCAGAACCCTCTGGCCGGGCAGGCGCTCCTGCCATCGATCAGCGGCGATTTCGGACCGCAGCGAGGCGGCAGCTCGATCGACCAGACTGTCCCGGGTGACGTGCATGTCACGCAATTGCTAGCGAATTGGCACGCTGCGTCAATGGCATAGCACGGAATGGCATAGCACGAAAGATGGTCAGCCTGTATGCGGGCACAGGCATCCGTTGGGGCTGCCGCGGGCCGGAGTGCCCGCTCAGGGAGCTGGCTCGGCCTTGACTCCTTCAATGCGGATGTCGGCGAAGCAGCCGCGGTCGTCGAACGAGCCGATGCCGATCTGTCCCCAGGTGAAGGTCTTGTCGGTGGCCACCATGATGGGGGTTTCCATGTCGTCGAAGTAAACCTCGATGCGGCCCGACTCCGCGTCGCGCACCAGCTTGACGTCGTGCCAGTGATCTTCCTGCCACTTGGTGCCATCGGTGGTTTCCTCGGAGATCTTGACCCGGGGTGCCTCGTTGACGATGAAGATCTGGTTCGCGTGGGGATCGGTCTCCTCGCCGAGGTGGACATAGTGGAACTGGTCCGGGCCCTGGTAGCCGAAGAACAGGCAGAGGTCGCGATGGTTGTAGTAGGGCTCGGTGGTCCTCATCTTCAGGGTCATGGTGAAGGAGCCGACCACGACGTCGTCAAGCAGGGCGATGTTGAGCGGGCTGCGGTGCGGCGGTTCGTAGTCGGAGCGCTTCTTGACCAGGCAGAACACGTGGCCGTGCTGGTCGCATTCCTTGAGTTCCCAGGCGCTGTCGTCGGTGGTGGTCCAGTGGTCGATGCCCTCGGCGAAGGTTTCGTGGACCTTGACGGTCTGCTCGTCGGCCTGAGCGACCGGGGTCAGCAGCAGCAGGGTGGTTGCCAAGGCGGCGAAGCGGGCAGGGAACCGGGACGGGCGGGTGGAACGGCGGGTGATTCGGGTTGGGGTCATGGCATGTCAGTTGATCGGTGGGTGAGGGGCAAAGCAAGGGAAACCTCACGCCGGGTTGGGTGCCGAAGGGGAATTCTCGGCATCAGGTGTCATTGGACGGCTTGGCAAGTTTCGGCATGGTGACCCCAGCGTGAGCGGAAGGCCCGCAGCTTTTTGGGGTCCCATGGGTTGAACCTGAGATCCCTCCATCGCCATGGCTGCATGGGGACCCGATCGCGGTCGGCTATGGAAGCCGTAAATCATTCGTAATCAGTTATGAAAGAACGCTTTTACGTTCCCGCAGGAGCAATGGGGCCGGCGATTGTCCCGGGTGGCTGTGACCATCCTGAGCGTGGGTCCGGGGTGTTCAGGTCGCTGGTGCCGGTTGTGTGGGTGTGGATGGCGACGCTGGCGGCTGTGCCTGGAGGGGTGGCGGCCGATGAGGGCGACGTCCCGCCGCGGGCGCATCGCATCGAGGTGCGCGAGCAGGGCTCCGGCTGGCCGGTCCCGCTGGTTGAGCTGGAGACCACCCACCGCAAGATCTTGGTGACCGACAACGCCGGAGTGGTGGCGTTTGACCTGCCGGAACTGATGGGGGTCGAAACCTGGCTGCACGTCCGCAGCCCGGGTCATGAGGTGGGGCGCGATGGATTCGGCTACCGTGGGGTGCGCCTGACCCCCGAGCCGGGTGGGCACACCGTGATTGAGGTGGAGCGCACCGCGATTGCCCGGCGTCTTGGCCGGCTGACGGGCGCCGGGTTGTTCGCCGAGAGCCAGAAACTGGGACGGGAGCGGGACTGGCGTGAGTCGGGCGTGATGGGGGCGGACACCGTGCAGGTGGCGCCGTATCGTGGGCGCCTGTTCTGGCTGTGGGGCGACACTCACCTGCCGCACTACCCGCTGGGAATATTTCACAGCAGCGCGGCGACCACCGTCGCCGGGCCGCTGGCGTCGCTGGAGCCGCCGGTGAGAATGGTGTTTGACTACTTCAGGGATCCGCAGTCGGGTCGGCCGCGCGAGGTGGGGCGCATGCCGGGTGACGGGCCGACCTGGATCACGGGCCTGGCCTCGGTGCCGGACGTTGACGGCATTGAGCGGTTGGTGGGCACCTACTCGAAGATTGAGCCGCCGCTCGACGCCTACGAGTGGGCGCTGTGTGTGTGGGACGACGAGGCCGCGCGGTTTGAGCCGCTGCGGGTGATCTGGCGCCGGGACGCGGAGGGGGTGCCGGCCAAGCCTCCGGCGCTGCCGACCGGGCCGCCCGCCCTGTGGGTCGACGACGACGGCCGGGAGTGGCTGCTGTATGGCAACCCGCTGCCGAGGTTGCAGGCTCCGGCCACGTTCGAGGGGTTGACCGATCCCGGGCAATGGCGCGAGCTGGAGCCGCAGGAGTCGTTCCGCGATGCCGCCAGCGGCGACGAGGTGCGGCCGCACACGGGTGCCATTGCCTGGAGCGCTGATCTGGAGCGCTGGGTGGCGGTGTTCATGCAGTGGTTCGGTTCGCCATCGGTGTTTGGCGAGATCTGGTATGCGGAAGCCGATTCGCCGTTCGGGCCGTGGGGGCCGGCGGTCAAGGTGCTGAGCCACGACGCCTACACCTTTTACAACCCGCGCATGCATCCCTACCTGGTGCCCGAAGGGGCCGGGGTGATTTTGTTTGAAGCCACCTACACCGAGCAGTTTGTCGGCGACCCGGTGGTGCCCACGGCGCGGCACGACTACAATCAGGTGCTGTATCGCATCGACCTCGACGACCCGCGGCTGGAGCCGGCGCGGCAGTGACCTCGGGCGGGGGCTCCATGGGCGTGATCACCTCGGCCCGGTTGAAACACTGGCATGGTGAGGACCGTTAAATACCTGCCGGGACCGGGGTGGTTCGGGTAAACCTCCGAGTGTCATGCCGAAGCCGCCAGGCCCCGATTCCCAACCGGTTCAGTCTTCGCCTGCGGTTCCCCTCGTTGGTCCTCGTTTTAGGGGCGCCGGACACCTTGGCATGCCGTCGATGGTGATCCGCGATGCCCTCATGGAGACGCCGCGGCCTGATGCCGGGGCGATCCGGCGGATTGCCGGCAGGACCGGTCTGCCCGAGGCGACCGTGCGCGGCTGGGTGAGCTACTACGCCGACCTGGCGGAGCCGCCCGCGGTGCGTGTTTGCACGGGCACCTCCTGCCTGCTGGCGGGTGGCGATCACGTGAGGGCACGGCTTCAGGATGCGGGCGAGACCTGCCGGGGGGTGTATTGCCTCGGTTACTGCGATCGATCGCCGGCCTGGATGGACCGGGCCGGAGCGGTGCACATGGGTGAACCCCCGATGGTGGCGGATGAGGGCCGATCACTGCCCGACACCCGCTGCCTGGCTTCCATCGAGGTGGTTGCCGGACGGTTGCGCCAGGGAGGGGCGGCAAACCTCCGGCGCGCGCGTGAGCTCGGAGTTTACGCGGGGCTTGAATCGACCTTGCGGCGAAGTCCGGCCGAGCTTCTGGACGCCATGGAACGGTCCGGCAACCGTGGCCGCGGAGGCGCCGCCTTCCTGACCGCCAGCAAGTGGCGCGACTGCGCCGGCACCCCGGGCGATCTTCGCTATGTGATCGCCAACGGCGACGAGGGCGATCCCGGATCGTTCATCGACCGGGTGCTGATGGAGCACGATCCGCACACGATCATCGAGGGCATGCTGCTGTGCGGTTATGCGGTCGGGGCCGGAAGGGGGATCGTCTACATCCGTTCCGAATACCCGCGCGCGATCGAGGTGATGGGGCGTGCCATTGAGGAGGCGCGGGCGGAGGGGATCTTGAGCCGACCGCTGGCCGGCGGCGGGTTCAGTTTTGATCTTGAGGTGTTTGCCGGCATGGGCAGTTATGTTTGCGGCGAGGAGAGCGCGCTGATCGCCTCGATCGAGGGTCTGCGCGGCGAGGTCAGGATCCGGCCGCCCTATCCGACCCAACACGGGCTG
This sequence comes from Verrucomicrobiales bacterium, assembly GCA_007123195.1. GTDB lineage: Bacteria > Verrucomicrobiota > Verrucomicrobiia > Verrucomicrobiales > SKLO01 > SKLO01. The sequence continues at coordinate 5,504 of SKLO01000553.1, forward strand.
CACGGCCGGCCGACCGTGGTCAACAATGTCGAGACCCTGGCCAACGTTCCGTTCATTCTGCATGGTGGGGCGGAGGCGTATGCGGCGATGGGCACGGACAAGACCAGCGGCACCAAGGTGGTGTGTTTCAACCGCGGCTTCGCCCGGCCCGGCATGGTCGAGGTGGAGTTCGGCATGAGCCTGCGGCAGCTGATCGAGGAGGTGGCCGGGGGCGGTGCGGAAGGCCGGCCGCTGGCGGCCGTGATCGTTGGCGGCCCGATGGGCAGCCTGGTCACCAGCGATCGATGGGATCAGCCGATGTGCTATCATGCGCTGGAACGGGCCGGAATCCACCTCGGCCACGCCGGGTTTGTCGCGGTGCCCGAGGACGCCGATTTCGAGGCGCTGCTGCGGCACTGGATGCAGTTCATGATCGACGAGTCGTGCGGCAAGTGCGTGCCCTGCCGGCTCGGATCGCAGGGTGCCGCCAACGCGCTCGACGCGGGAGGGGGGCGGGAGGCGGTCGAGCAACGCCTTGAACCGATTTTCGAGGTGATGGAACAAGGCAGCCTGTGCGCGTTCGGGCAATACATGCCCGGGCCGATGAGGGGGTTGCTGGAGCATTTTGGCGAGCGGATTTTTGCCGGCAAGGACAACCGATGAAGATGATTTCAGCGACGATCAACGGCAGCGAGGTGGAGGTCGCGCCCGGTGAGACCATTCTGGCGGCGGCGGCGCGGGCGGGGGTGCGGATCCCGGCCTTGTGCCACGACGACCGGCTGGCTCCCGAGGGTGGCTGCCGCATGTGTCTGGTGCATTGTGAGGGCCGCCAGCGCCCGGTGGCGGCCTGCCACACAAGGGTGGAGGACGGCATGGTGGTGCGCACCGAGGCGCCTGACCTCCGGCGGATGCGGGCGACCCTGTTGTCACTGTATCAGGAAAGCGGCGCCACGACCGGGTTCAAGGCTGCGGCCGCGGGCGGGCGGTTTGCCGAACTTGGCGGCGCGAGAGTTCCCGCCCCGGCCGCCGGTTCGCCGGCTGCGGAAGGCGATGACGGGTGGGATGTGAGCCACGCCTACCTGCGGTTTCGGGCCGACGCCTGCATCACCTGCCGCCTGTGCTTGAACGTGTGCGAGCAGGTCCAGGGGCAGTTTGTCTACGGCATCGAGGGGCGCGGGCCATCGACGAGGCTGGTGTTCGGGCCGACGGACCGGTTCGCCGACAGCCCGTGCGTGGCTTGCGGTGCCTGTGTGGACGTCTGTCCGACCGGAGCCCTGAGCGACCGTGACCGGCTCGAGTCCGGAGCGGGCGCGGCGACAGCTTCGAGCACCCACACGGTGTGCGGCTACTGCGGGGTCGGCTGCCGGCTTGACGTCGAGGTGGACGGCGGCCGGGTCAGCCGGATCGACGCGGTGAAAGAGGCCGTGGTCAATCGTGGCCACCTGTGCGTCAAGGGCCGCTATGCCCACGCCTGGCAGGCATCGGGCGATCGCCTGACCAAGCCCCTGCTGCGCGAAGGGGACGGCGAATTCCGCGAGGCAAGCTGGGATGAAGCGCTGGCGTTCATCGCGCGGCGGTTGGAGGAAATCCGCGCCGAATCCGGTCCCGAAGCGCTGGGCGCGTTTGCTTCGTCGAGGTCCACCAACGAGGCCTGTTACCTGTTGCAGAAGCTGTTTCGCGCGGTGGTGGGCAGCAACAACGTCGACTGCTGCGCCCGGGTCTGTCACTCATCGACCGCCATGGCCCTGCAGCTGGTGACCGGCACCGGCGCTGCCAGCGCGTCCTATCAGGATCTGGAGATGGCGCGTTGCCTGGTGGTGGCGGGGGCCAACCCGACCGAGGCCCACCCGGTGGTGGGTGCGCGCATCAAGCAGGCCGCCCTGCGCGGCACGCCGCTGGTGGTGATTGATCCGCGCCGGATCGAACTTGCGGAGTATGCCGACATCCACCTGCAACTGCAGCCCGGGACCAATGTGGCCTTGTTCAATGGCTTGGCGAAGGTGCTGCTGGAGGAGGGGCTGGCTGACGAGGGTTATCTGGGGCAGCGGACCGAGGGGTTGGAGGCGCTGCGCGGGTTTCTCGGTGGCATTGATCTGGCCGACGTGGCCGGGATCACCGGCGTGCCGGGGGACCGCATCCGCGAGGCCGCGAGGCTGATCGGCGGATGTGGTCCCGCCCTGTTCGTGCACGGTCTCGGTTTGTCCGAGCTGATGCAGGGCGTGGCCTCGGTGATGACCTGGTGCAACCTGGGCATGATCACCGGCAGCATCGGTCTGCCGGGGGCGGGCATGCTGCCGTTGCGCGGTCAGAACAATGTTCAGGGCAGCGCCGACATGGGCAGCATGCCGACCCACTTCACGGGTTACCAGCCGCTGGCCGATCCCGAGGCACGGCGGCGCATTGGCGGCATCTGGGGCACTCTCCCCCCCGAGACCCCCGGCCTGACCAGCACCATCATGCTGAGGGCGGCGGTGGAGGGCCGGATCCGCGGTTTGTGGCTGATGGGCGAGGACGTGGCCCAGAGCGATCCGCACGAGTCGGAGGTGCTCAAGGCGCTGGACAATCTCGACCTGCTGGTGGTGCAGGATTTGTTCTTCTGTGAGACGGCAAGATATGCGCACGTGGTGCTGCCGTCGTGCGGCTTCCTCGAGCAGGACGGCAGCTTCACCAACGGCGAGCGGCGGATCCAGCGGGTGCGCGCGGCCTTGCCCGCGCCGGGCGAGGCGCGGCCGGACTGGTTGCAGGTGATGCAGGCGGCCAACCTGATGGGGGCAAACTGGAGCTACAACTCGCCGGCCGAAGTGATGGACGAAATCGCCGCCGTGGCGCCGAAGCTGTTCGGCGGCGTCGCCTACGAGCGGCTCGATCCCGACGGCCTGCAGTGGCCATGCCCGGATCGAGACCATGCCGGCACGTCGACCGTGCATGCAGACGGCTTCATCCTCGGACGCGGCCGCCTGATGTGCATCGATTACGAGGCCAGCCCCGAGCACGGCGTGGACGGCTACCCCTACACGCTGGTGACGGGCCGGGTGCTGGAGCACTACAACGTTGGCACCATGACCCGCCGCACCGGGCTGGCCAGGCTGGTGCCCGAAGACCGCCTGGAGATCCACCCCGAGGACGCCCGGCGTGAGGGGCTGGAGGACGGCGGCCGGGTGGAGGTCGAGAGTCGCTGGGGCCGCATCCGTGTGCCGCTTTCGGTGTCGCGGCGCATCGCCCCCGGCACCTTGTTCCTGACGTTTCACTATCCGGAGACCCACGCCAACCGCCTCACCGGACCGACGGTCGACCCACAGTCCAAGTGTCCGCAATACAAGGCCACCGCGGTCCGCATCGTCAGCGGCTGAATCAACCCGTCCCCTGAATTCATGCAGGAATCCAAAACCAACCAGACGCCGGCGACCCAGGGTCAGGGCATTTTCGGCAGCGACGCCTATTCGCCGGCACAGATTGCCGAGCGGGTCGAGTCGATCGGGGTGGCCAAGGCCCGGCTGCCGTTGTTGTCGATGTTCGCCCTTGGCGTGCTGGCCGGGGGGTTCATCGGATTGGGCGCGCTTTACTTCACCGTGGTGGCGGCCGACCCGGGGCTCGGATTCGCCCTGCAGCGGGTGCTTGGCGGGGTGGTTTTCTCGCTCGGCCTGGTGCTGGTGGTGGTGGCCGGCGCCGAGTTGTTCACCGGCAACAACCTGATGATCATGGCCTGGGTGCACCGCAATATCTCCGGGCGCATGGTGCTCAGGAACTTCGGTGTTGTCTACGCGGCCAACTTTGTCGGTGCCTGCGGCCTCGCCCTTCTGGTGGCTTTGTCAGGGCATGCGGCGATGAACGAAGGGGCGATCGGACGCGCCGCGATTGCCATCGCCGACCACAAGTGCTCGCTGGGATTCGCCGAGGCGTTTTTCAAGGGCATCCTTTGCAACATTCTGGTGTGCCTGGCGGTGTGGCTGGCCATGGCCGGCCGTCACGTGGTCGACAAGATCGTGGCGGTGATCCTGCCGATCTCGGCCTTCGTCGCCGCCGGGTTCGAGCACTCGATCGCCAACATGTATTTCATTCCGCTGGGCTTGTTCCTCGACGGCGGCGCCACCGACTCGCTCACCTGGGGCGCGTTCCTGTGGAACAACCTGCTGCCGGTAACGCTCGGCAACCTGTTCGGGGGCGCCGGCATGGTGGGGTTGGTCTATTACGTCATCTACCGGCGCGGAACGTGATCCCGCAGCGGCGCGGGAGCCGGATCCCGGACCGGACCGCGATGCCCCGCTGCCGCGCCCGTGCAGATCACAAGGCGCCGCCGTCCGGATTGAACAGGTGCAGTTGCTTCATGCGCACGGCGAGTTCCATGCGCCGGCCTTCGGCGGGTGCGGGACCTGCAGGCAGGCGTGCGGCGAACGCCTTGCCGGCTGGGCCGCTCCGATGGTCGCCGGATACCGCGGCGTCGGCGTCGGCATGGCCGGGCTGGATCTGAACCGTCACGATCAACTCGTGGCCGAGGGATTCGCGGCCTGACACCACCACAGGGAGACGCGGGGTTTCAGCAGCCTGATCCGTCAGGTGGAAGGCCTCCGGCCGCAGGCCGGCGATCACCGGGCCGCCGTCGGGACGGCTGGCGGCAGCGGCCAGCGCGGCCCCGGCGGCGGGATGGTCGGGCGGGACCGGCAGCCAGTGGGTTCCGAGGGCGACCGACAGCCGATTGCCCTCGCGTCGCACGCGGGTGGGCCACAGGTTCATCGGCGGGCTGCCGATGAAGCCGGCGACGAAGGTGTTGGCCGGCCGGTCGTAGATGGTCTGCGGCGGGGCGAATTGCTGCAGCTTGCCGTGGTCGAGCACCGCGACTCGGTGGCCGAGGGTCATGGCCTCGACCTGGTCGTGGGTGACGTAGATCGTGGTCAGGCGGGTGCGGCGCTGGAGCGCGGCGATTTCGGCGCGGATCTCGACCCGCAGCTTGGCGTCGAGGTTGGACAGCGGCTCGTCCATCAGCGACACGGCCGGGTCGCGCACCAGCGCCCGCGCCATGGCGGCGCGCTGGCGCTGGCCGCCCGAAAGCTGGCGCGGACGGCGGTCGAGCAGGTCGTCGAGCCCGAGCATGGCCGAGGTGCGGGCAATGCGCGCGCGTCGCTCGGCGGCGGGCAGGCCCATCATGCGCAGCGGGAACTCCATGTTGGCCCGTATGGTTTTGTGAGGGTAGAGGGCGTAGTTCTGGAACACCATGGCGATGTTGCGCTGCTGCGGGGCGAGGTGGCCGACCGGTCGGCCGTCGATCAGCACTTCGCCGGCGGTGGCCTGCTCGAGCCCGGCCAGAATGCGCAGGGCGGTCGACTTGCCGCAGCCGGATGGGCCGACCATGACCGCGAATTCGCCGTCGTCGACGGCGAGTTCCAGGTTGTCGAGCGCGGGCGGGCCGTGGTCGAAGGTCTTGCTGATGCGGCGCAGTTCAACGGAGGCCATGGGTGGAAAGAGCGGTCGGTTGGTGGTGATGTGGGTTTCGGCGGGCCCATGCGGGCGGGTTGTTATTCCTTCGAACCGGTGGCGGCGATGCCGCGCACGAACCAGCGTTGGAACAGCAGGAACACGGCGACCACGGGTGCGACCATCATGACGCCGAACGCGAGGATGTCGCCCCAGCGCAGGGGCGGCAGGGTCTGGAAGGTGGCGATGGCGACCGGCAGCGGCCGCACGCGGTCGCCGCTGGTGACCAGTTGCGGCCACAGGAAGAAGCCCCAGAAGAACAGGAAGGTGACAATGGTGACGGTGGCGAACACCGGCTTCGAGTTCGGCACCACGATCTCGACGAAGGTGCGCAGGGCGCCGGCGCCGTCGACCCTGGCGGCGTCCTCGAGGTCGCGTGGCAGGCCGAGAAAGAAGCTGTAGAACAGGTAGATCGAGAAGGCGTTGGCGATGAACGGCAGGATCTGCACCAGGTAGGTGTCGCGCCAGCCGAGCAGGCTGACCTGGTAGAACAGCGGCACGGCGATGGCCTCGTAGGGCAGGATCATCAGCAGGATGACCAGCAGCAGCAGCCGGTCGCGCCCTCGCCAGCGCAGGCGGGCGAAGGCGTAGCCGGCCAGCGAGTTGACCACCAGGCCGCCGACGGTGATGGCGCCGGTGATCCACAGGGAGTTGAGCAGGTAACGGGTGAAGTCAACCCGGGCGAACACGTCGCGGTAGTTCTGCAACGACGCTTCGGCGGGAAAGAACGCGCGCCAGCTGCCGGCTTCCGACAACACGCGGGCGTCGGGCTTGAAGCTGCCCACCAGCATGAACGCGACCGGAGCGATGTAGACCGCGGCAACGGCGGTGAGCGCGGAAAAGAACAGCAATCTGGCGGCGCGGTGTTTCATCGGGTCAGTCAATCTCGCGCTCCTGCCTCACGAGGGCGCGCTGCACCAGGGTGACGGCGAGCACCATGAGGAAGAACACCACCGACATGGCCGAGGCCAGGCCGACCTGCTGGCGGTCGAACACGGTGCGCACGGTCTCGAACATGACCGTGGTGGTGGCGTCGAGCGGGCCGCCGCGGGTGGCGATGGCGACCTGGTCGTAAACGCGGAACGACAGGATGGTGGTGACCAGCATGGTGAACACCAGCGGATTACGCAGCTGGGGCAGGGTGACGTGGAAAAGCTGCGAGACCTTGCCGGCGCGATCCACCGCGGCCGCTTCGTAGAGCGAGGCGGGAATGGCTTGCAGCCCTGCCAGAAGCACCACCATCTGGAACCCGACCCCCTGCCAGATCGACAACAGCATCAGCGCGGGCAGGGCGAGCTGCGGATGGCGCAGGACGTCGAGGGGTTCGATGGCGCCGAACGAGACGGTCGCCAGCAGGGCGTTGAGAATGCCGTTGGGCCCGGGCGCGTAGATCAGCTGCCAGACCACGGCGATCAGGGCCATGGGAAAGACCACCGGCAGGAAGAACAGGGTGCGGAACGCGGCACGACCGCGGAACGATCGGTTCAATGCCAGCGCGAGACCGAGCGCGAGCAGGGTTTGCAACGGCACCACCACGGCGGCGAACCACAGATTGTTGGCCAGTGCACGCCGGAAGCTGTCGTCTTCAAACGCGCGCTGGTATTGCTGCGCGCCGACGAATTCGGTGGCCAGCGGCGACCCCATTCGCAGGTCGGTGAACGACAGCGCCACGGCGGTGGCGAACGGCAGGGCGACGAACAGCAGCAGCGCCAGCACCGCCGGCAGCGCCATCAGCGGCCCGGCAGGCAGAGCGTGCAGGATCCTGAGGCGCGGGGCAGGGGGCGGTTCAGTCATCTTCGCCGTGGCGTTCGTCCGCGGGCGCCGGGTAGCCGTCGTTGTCCTCGATGTCGCGGCTGATGGTGGCGGCGGCGGTTTGCAGGGTGGATTCGACATCGCCACCGTCGGCGATGGCCAGGAAAGCTTGTTCGAAGGCGCTGGTGATCACCGGGTAGGCGGGCGTGCGCGGCCGCGGCACGACGTGGCCTTCGGTGAGTTGGAGTGCGAACAGGTGGCGGCCCCCGCCTTCGGCGTAGGGTTCGGATTGTTCGATCGCGCTGCGGGTGGCGGGCACGGCGCCGTTGGCTCCGGTCATTTCCAGCACCTGCCGGTCTTCGAGCAGGAAATCGAGGAAGCGGGCGGCGGCCCCGGGTTGGGGGCAGGCGGCGGTGATGCCCCAGGACCAGGAGCCCTGGCCGCTGCGGGTGCCGTGGCCGAAGTCGGGCAGGGGGATCAGCACCAGGTCGTCGCCGAGGGCTTGAAGGTAGTTCTCGTATTCCCAATGGCCGGTCCAGGAGATGGCGACGCGGCCCTCGGTGAAGGCGGCGTCATCGACGTTGCGATCGACCAGGCCGTGCTCGTAGATCCAGCGCTGGAACCAGCGCATGGCCCCGATGGACTCGGGTCCGTCGAGCACGCCCGCGGCGGTGTCGTGCTCCGGTTCGGCCACCAGCCCGCCGCCGGCCGAGTAGAGCGCCGGCGAGAACGCGTAGCAATACCACTCGCCGCGGTAGTTGAGTTTCAGGTCGAGGGCGTGGCCGGACTCGGCGGCCTGCGCCAGCTGGAGCAGGATGGCGTCGAACTCATCCACCGTCCATGCTGCCGACGGATGCGTCGGGATGCGGGCATTGATGGCCTCGAGTTGCGAACGGCTGGCGTAGAGGCAGAGGCCGCTGTCGAATGTGCCGACGGTCCAGAAGCGCCCGGCGTAGGTGCCTTGATCGACGATGGAGGGGATCAGGTTGTCGAAGGTGCCGGGCTGGAGCAGGTCGCGGATCGGCCGCAGCTGGCCCTGCCAGGCGTAATTGTAGACGAACGGTCCGTCGAACTCGAGCAGGTCGGGCAGTTCGCCGGCCAGCGCCGCGGCCTGGACCTGGCCGTTGTAGGCGCCCTCGGGGATCAGGGTCAGGTCAACGTGCAGGTCCTCATTCTGCTGGTTGAACCGTTCGATCTGGGCCTCGAGGATGCGCCGCTCCTCTTCCTGGCCCGAGTGGGCCCATGCGCGCAGGATCAGCGCGCCGTCATCGGTGTGCTGCGGACCTTCGTCGCGGCCGCACGAAGCGGTGCAGCCGAGCAGGATGGCAAGCAGGGCGGTGGTGGCATGGGAGTGGGTCCTTGTCATCACCGGACCATCCTGCCCCGGGTTGGCCTCGGGGTCAAAGGATTCGACCCGTCCGGGGGGATCAGGGGGATCCATCGAGGGCACTGCCGAGCCACAGCCGCGGATGCGCCGCGGGATTGGCGTGGCGGCCGGAGGCGAACCAGATCAGGTGGGCGACGTGCTCGGTGGCACCGCTGAGCCGCAGCGACAGGGTGGCGGGCAGGTCCCGGCGCTCGTCGTCGTCGAGCAGCGGGGTGAGGTCGACCACCACGGGTGTGCCGGTTTGGAAGGGACCGCCGAACTCGACCGCGGGCCGGTTTGCCAGGGCCGGGCGCGGGTGGTTCCAGCTCAGGCCGGATTCGTCCCAGTCGTGCTCTGCTCCTGTCAGGGTGCGCTCGACGCGGATGCTCATCTCGTTGGCGCGCGAGCCGAGATCGACCGGAGTGAGCTCCAGCACCAGATCGATCACGTCCCCGGCGTCGGCCGCGTTGAATCCCGTGAGGTCAAAGCGAAGGTAAATTTCGCGGGCGTGGTCGTCGGTGTAGTTCTTCAGGCCGAGCCGGTCTTCGTCGCCGAAGTTGCGGTTGGGTTCACCGTCCTTGATGTAGGTGGAGGCCGCGACCGGCACGGCCTGGCGCGGCGGGAGCACGGTGAGGTTCAGCAGTCGGCGCACCTGGCGGCCGTCGGCATCCTGATTGACCACGGTCAGCTGGTGTTGGCCGGTCCGATCGGGCAGACCGCCAAGGCTGCCGTGCACCCAGCGCAGGCCGTGGTCGGTCAGGGCGGCGGCGCCTTGCAGATCGGCCGGCACCCACGGTCGCGGTGCCGCCGGGTCGTGGGGAGTGAGGCTGTGCTGCCAGAATTCGCCAACCCTGGCCGGCGGCAGGTCAACCTCGGCGCTGTCGGGTCGCAGCGACGGATCAAACAGGCGGTTGAGGAAATCGCCGCGGGTCAGCTCGCCGTCGGCCTGGAGCAA
>SKLO01000092.1 GCA_007123195.1 Verrucomicrobiales bacterium
CGCGAGGATTCCTCGCCCTGACCCCAGCCGCCGTCCTGCTGTTGGTGGGCGACCAGCCATGCCAGCCCGCGTCGGGCGCTGGTGGACAGCGGCTTGGCATCCACGGCCGGCTGCCAGGCGGCGTCCTCGGCGGTCGGGTCCGCCACTTCGCCGGGATCGGCGGGGTCGCCTGGTGCCTCCGCCTCCACCTCGGTGGGCGGCGCGGGTTTGCGGTCGGAGGCCGCACCCGGGTCGGCGGCGGCGGTGAGCAGCCAGCCCATCATTCCCATGGTGAGGAGGCTGGCGGCGATGAGATCGGTTTTGGGTTTGGATTTCATGGTGCGGACGGTGTGGCAGGTTCACGGTCGACCTCGCGAAGCGCCTGATGGAGATTCGCAATAGTCGGCGACCCCTCCGGGCGGCCTGATGTGGTGGCGGCCGGGGTGGCCATGGGAGATTGGAACACAACCTGGGGCGAAAGGTGTCAGGCTGGTGTAAAAGGGTTGTGAGTCTTTTGCCAGAGTGCCTGGGGCTCGCTAGTGGTCCGGGCGAGTGGCCCGGCGGGGCGGGGCAGGGCCTTTTTGCTTGCCTTTCGGGGTTTGCCAGTCCATGGTGCACGTTGTTCGGTCCTTACCGCCGCGTTGGTAGGCGAAAATTCTCCCGTGTCCGCTCTGGTGCCACTTGTTTGGCCCGCGGCCAGGGAGGTTCGCTGATCCATCTTTGCGGCTGGGCTCTCCCCTCCACCAAACCACCAACTATTCCATCTCATGGGTTACCTCCTCATTGTCGCCATCCTGCTGCTGATCCTCTGGGTCGTGCTGACCGTCGTTCTTGCCCTCACCGGCGTGTTTCTCCACTTGCTGTGGATTGGTGCCATTGTGCTGGCCGCGATTTGGCTGATCGGCCTGATCACCGGCCGAGGCAAGGGTTCGGGCACAGGCACGGGCACGCGCAGGTAACTGCCGCCTGATTGATGGCGGCTGCGGGGTTGGCAGGGTCGAGCAGACTTTCCTGTCTGTTTTCCTTCCGGCGCCTCAAGCGCGCGCCCGGTCACCGGCCGTGCGACTTCAGTGCGGGAAGGCGTGGCTTTGAGATTGGCGGGCCATTGGCACGGCAGACAGGAATGTCTGCCTGCACACTGCCGCCGACACACGCCGTGGTCAGCTGCCAAGGTCGGCGTCGAACTCCATCAGCAGCAGCCAGGCCTGTTCCCATTGCTCCATCTGGGCGCGCAGCAACGCTTCCTCGTAGTCGAGGAAGATCGGCGCGTCACCCAGCCGGCGCACCCGTTCCAAGGTTTCGACCGCCTCGCGGTAGAGACCGTTGCCACGCTGGCTGAGGAACAGGCGGATGCCGAGGGCGACATCGGTGGGACTGAGGCGGAAATCCCGCTCCAGTTCGCGCATGGTCTGGGTGGTGGGCACCGGCGGCACCGGCGGGGCGGGCACAAACTGCTCCGCCAGTTCAAAGGCGCGGCGGAAATCACCGGTGCGCGCCGCTTCGGCGGCGACAATGCGCCAGCCGTCGTCCAGCCACAGGCGGTTGGCGGCCAGTTCCTCCAGCAATTCTTCGCGGTCGCCCTTGTCCGCCCACAGGTCGAACAGTTCGCGCCGTTGGTCACTGGTCAGCAGGTTGAGTTGGGGGTCGGACACCAGCAGGGCGTCGAGCCGCTGGAGAAACTCCTCGGTGGGCAGGCGCCGCAGCACCATCAGGCGGAGGCGGCCGTCGATTTCTGCCAGGTCAAACACCGCGCGGGTCAGTTCCTCGTCGCCGCGGGCGGCGCCGAGCATGTGGTCGTAATACTCGTGGCGGCGCATGACGTCGCGCTTGAGCACCTCGCGCCAGGCCGGCAGGGCGAGGAACGGATCGTGCCGCAGCCAGATCTGCGACTCCTGCCAGGGCAACTCCGGGGCGTGGGGCTCGAGGTAGCGGGCACGGCGGAAATCGGCGATGGCGTCGGCCTTGGAACCGTCACTCTCGATGGTGTAAACCGCACGGGCAAAGTAGGCGTTCCAGTTCATCGGTTCCACCGCAATGGCGCGGTCGAGCGCGGCGATGGCGGCCTCGGCACGGCCTTGTTCCCAGGCCGCCTCGGCCCGGTCGAAGGCGCGCCGGGCGGTGGTCTTGCCGGGCAGGGCGATGGCCCCGGTGCTGTTGGCCATCAGCAGCAGGCCGACGGCCATGGCACCGATGCCAAGTCCCCGGTAGCAGGGAGTGCCCCAGCCGCGGCGGCGCTGTTGCTGTTTCTGGCTGACCGCCATGCCGAGCAGCAGGACGCCCGCGAAGGCCGTGCCCGGGATGTGCAGCGGCATGTCAATGAAAGCGTGGACCACCACCACCAACCCGGCCACCGCGGCACCGAACCGCAGCCTGCGGTGGCGCCGGCGCGACTTGTTCCGGAGCTTCTTGGTCAGATACATGCGGCGGCTGATCTCCCACAGCAGGAACAGGCCTAGCACCAGACCGAGCACGCCGATTTCCATGCTGAACTTCAGCCAGCTGCTCTCCGGGTGCAGGTTGCGCTCCATGCGCGCCGAGCGGGTCTGGGTGAGGGCGAACACCGGTTCGAAATTGCCGAGACCGACCCCGGCTATCGGGCTGCGCACGGTTTGCTCAAGGGTGTCGAGGTAGATCGGGATGCGGCCGTCGACCTGAATGGCCTCGATCGCGGTTTCACCCTCGTAGGTGAATCGTTCCATGGCCGCGCGGCCGAACACCAGAAAGCCGGCGATGAGCACCAGCAGGCCGGAACCGGCGATGGTGAGGCGCACGATCGAGCGCGACTGCCAGGCGGTGGCGAACATCCAGATGCCGAGGCCGCCGAACAGCAGCAGCACGCCGGCGCGGGACTTCACCAGCATGGCGGCGGCGAAAAACAGGATGATCATCAGGGCCGGCAGCAGCCACAGGGACGACTTGCGGCGGAAGAGGTCGTAGCCGCAGACCGCGCCGAGCACGGCGCCGACGGCCGCCAGACAGGCGATGTGGTTGCGGTTGGGAAACGGGCCGAAGTTGAGCTGCCGGTGCGGGTGCTGCCACCAGTCGGGCACGAACTCAAGCTGGTTGAAGACATAGGAGCAGACGAACAGGACCACCAGTGACAGCCACAGGCCGAACACGATGAACACCCGGTCGCCGTCCTGCCACTTGCGGCTGCCGCAGTAATGGAACCAGAGCACCGCGACGGACAGCAGCATCCAGGCTTCAAGAGTGACCCAGGGCTGGGGGGACAGACGTCCGCCGACCGCGATGCCGAGGTCGGTTTCAAGGCCCATGCGCCAGATGGGGTCGCCGAACCAGCCCATCGGCAGGAACCCGAGCAGCGGCCACAACACCAGCGCCAGACAGGCGGCGGTGGCGGGCCAGGAGTGGCCGTGCTGCGGAGGAAACAGGAACACCAGCAGGCCGATGCCCGCCGCCAGCAAGCCCTGCACCCAGGGGGCAATGCCACCGCCGCACCAGAACGCCACGTTGGCCAGCGCCAGCGCCAGCACCGCCGCACCGGTCATTCCGGCCAGATTGTCAGGCAGGCGTTTGCGCACCTTGACCCGTTCCCCACCGTCCGGCGTTGCCTCGGCATCTTGTTGGCGGGCACGCGCGGGGTGCGTCTCTGCCGTGGCTGCGGTGGTGGTCTTGGCGGAACTCGGGCTGGACATGGAACGGGTCTGGATCGAAGCGAACCCCGGCACGGCGCATCGTGGCGGCAGCTGACAGGGTGTTGGCGACAGGCTGCTTTGGCAATCCCCGAATTGCCATTTGTGAGACAGGGAGATTCACGCCGCCGAGCCAGATGTCAAGGTGCCGTCGGGAGGCAGTGACTGGCGCTGGGTTTTGCGCACCTGCAGGCCCTGGGGACTGCCCCAGCGTTCCATGCCAAGGACGTAGGGTTGCACCAGGCACGAGGCCAGCGCCTTCCAGTCCTCATATGGCCGTTGGTCCTTCTCGTGATACAACTGCCAGACCGTGCCGTCCGGCAGCGGCAGGTCGAGCCGATGGTCGGTGGGGAACGGCCGCAGCCGCAGCCCGAGCCGCCGCAGGCTGTGATCAAACAGGGCCCAGAATTCCTGCGACGATGTGCAACGCTCGATCTCCACCTCAAGCAGCTGGCTGTGGCTGACTGCGTATTGCACCTCGGCACGCCGGGCGAGGGCGCAGCGCAACTGCCGGCGCGCATGGCGCCAGCTCTTGACGTAGCCCAGGTAGCGCGCCGCTCCGAGCGCCAGCAGCACCGCGGCGGTGCCGACAATCGGGATCAGCATCACGTCGCGCTTCCAGAACATGGCGATGCCGGCCAGCGACAGCACCAGGCAGATGCTGTAGAGCGTGATCAGCGCCATGTTCTTGGAGTAGCCGAGGGTGATCAGCTTGTGATGAATGTGCTCGGCGTCGCCCCGGAACACCGGCACGCCGGTGATGCCCC
>SKLO01000159.1 GCA_007123195.1 Verrucomicrobiales bacterium
TACCTCGGCCGCCACGCCGAGGCCGAAGGCGAACTGGAAATCCACCTCGAAGCCTACCCCGAGAGCAACTACCGCGAGGTGGTCACCTTTTGCTACGCAGCCAACATGGTGCGCCTCAACGACTTCGCCACCGCCGGCCAGCGCCTCGACGGGTTCCTCGAGGAGTTCCCCGAATCCACCTTCCGGCCCTACGCGCTGCTGGAGCGTGCCGATTGCCATTTCCGCCTCGACGAAGTCCACCGCGCCCTTGAGCGCACCGACACCCTGATCCAGGAAAACCCCGCCTTCGCGGAGATGGACCGGGTGATGGGCCTGCGCGGCGACTGCCACATGGTCAACCAGAACTACGAGCAGGCCAAGCAGAACTACGTGCGCTCGCTGGAGCTGGCCAACCGGGGCGGCCCCACCCGCGCCGACAACGCCGCCCGCGCGCTGGTCCAACTGGCCGCCATCGCCGTCGAAACCGGCGAGCTGCAGGAAGGGGTGGAATACTACGACCAATACATGGCAGCCCACCGCGGCGGCTTCTACGACGCCCAGCTGGTCGTCACCAGCATGCCGGCCCTGATCGAGGCCGGCCGCACCGAGGAGGCGCTCGAGGAACTTGAGGGCGTCATTGTCAGGGTCGGCAGCGGCGAGATCGGCGTCGGCCTCGAGGAAGCGGTCAACTCCTACGTCCAGTTCTACCTCGACGAAATCGGCCCCCAGGAACTCTACCAACGCCTGATCGACTTCCCGGTGCCCGCCGGCACAGAAATCAACGACGAACTGCAAGCCTGGCTGCTCATCTCGCGGATCCGCATTCTCGAGGACGAAGCCTACGCCGCCCAGTTCCCCGAACGGGCCGCCGAAACAACCCTCGTCTACAACCAGTTGCGCGCCTTCGACAAGGAGATCCTGGCACCCTTCATCGCCGTCAGCGTCGGCTTGATGCTGGTGGACATGGGCACCCCCGAAGCCATGGAGGAAGCCGGCGAGTTGTTCGACTCGGTCATCCAGCGCGGTCCCGCCGCCGACAATTTCGCCGTCGCCCTGCTCGGCCGCGCCCAACTGCTGGCCCAGAGCGGCGACGCCGCCCAGCAAGCCGAGGCCCTGCAGCTGTTCGATCGCGCCATCAATGACCTCGAGGATCAGCCGCGCCACGTCGAGCAGGCCACCATCGCCAAGGGCAAGCTGCTGTTCGAAATGCAGCGCTGGAACGATGCCGCCGAGGTGTTCCTCCACGCCACCGAGCAAAGCGGCTGGACCCAGGACCGCGCGCTGGTCTACTTCCTTCTCGGCCGCAGCTACGAGGAAGCCGGCGAGGCCAACGGCGCTCTGTCGGCCTACTTCGCCTTCTTCGCCCCGCCGCACCAGAGCCGCATCGAGTATTCCGCCGAGGCGCGGCTTCGCGCCGCCCGGATCCAGGCCGAGCGCAACAACAAGGAACAGGCCTACAACGCCCTGCGCGACACCTTGCGCGGCATGCACATCTACGACGGCGACGACCGGTTGCGCGCCGAACTGCCGTTCCAAACCATCTCCAACCCCATCGGCGAGGCGAAGCAGATGTATGTGCGCCTGCAGCGCGAACTCAACCTCCAGGGAGACGCCACCGAGGAACTGCCGTGGAACCTGCCCCAATCCTAACCCTCTGCCCGCCTGTTCAAGCCGGGCCTGACCCCGCACCCACTAAAGCGATGTCCGCCTTCAAATCCATCTTCACCATCCTCGCCGCCGTGGCGGTCGCCCTGTTCGCGCCAGCCGCCGCCCGGGCCACCCCGCTGTCCACCACCGTCCTGACCGCCGACGGCCGGCCGGTGGCCATGTACATCATCAGCGCCACCGAGACCGAAATCACCTACAGCCTCGACCCCAGCGGCGCCGGCCCGCGCACCATGCTGCGGAGCCAGATCGCCGAACTGACCATCCACCCGCCGGAAGGCTGGGCCCAGCTGCAAAACATGTTCGACGCCGGCGCCTATTCCGAGGCGCTTGAGTCGCTCGCCCAGACCGCGGAAACCTACGCCAGCCTCCGGTCGGTGCAGGACAGCATCGGCTCCATCTCCAAGCTCTACCACCTCATCGCCCTCAAGGCCACCGGCGACTTCGCCACCCTCGCCCGCGAGGTCGAGGCGCTGGCCGCCAACCCCATCACCCTCAACGAACATTTCGAGAACGAACTCACCTTTCTGCGTGCCTGGGCCCTCTACGGGCGGGAGCGATGGGATCAACTCGGGCAATTCCTGGCCCAGTATGAGAACAACGACGCCCCCGCAGAACTGGCTTCGAAACCGTTCCGCGACATCGGCCTCGCCAAGGTCGCCGAGCTCAACTTCCTCCGCGGCCGGTTGCGCGAGCAGCAAGGCAACCGTGAGGGAGCCATCAACGACTACTACGCCGCCATGACCGTCAACCTCGGCAGCCAGAAAGGCATCACCCGCGAGTCGGTGATGGCCGCCCTCAGGCTGATCGACGAGGCCATCAACGAAGACCCGGCCCACCCCACCGCCACCTTCGAAGCCCACGCCCTCGCCGTGCTGGCCCAGCGACTCACCGCCAACGGCGAACTGCCAGCCGCCTACCGCGGCTACTTGGAGCGCCCCGATGGCCTGCCGGGAAGCCCGCAGCGCGCCGCCGCGCCCGCCGATGACGACGACGAGGATGACGCGGAAGACGACGATGAAGCCGATGCCGATGACGGCGACGCGGAATAAGTGGCTGGCGCGCCGCCGAGACGACCGCGATGCGCCCGCATCCGAGATCGCCTGACGCGACGGTCGCTGCCATCGCCTCGCCCGGGGACCGCACCCGATCACCCGCCATGACCACCCTCGCGGTCGACCGCCCGCCGCGGTTTCCAGGTTGACACCTTCGCGCTTCGCACTACCTCGTTGAGCAGCCATCGGCCGGGCTCCAACCACCTGCCGCCGCGGCTGAATTCACCTCATGGGCAGCGAAGACGACAGCCAACCACCCCGGCACCCCGATGATGAAGCCGGGACCATCGGGCAGCCCATTGAGTGCCGGCCGACCCGCTGGTTCTACCGTCGCATGGGCCTGATGGTGCTGCTGCTGCTGGGCCTTTCGCTGTATTTCTTCTACGACGGCAAATACGGCTACCCCAAGGTCAACGAACGCGCCGACGTGTATGATTGGTTCCACGACGAGGTGCTGGAAACCTACCAGCAACTCGACGAAGAGGGCCGGTTGGAGCAATGGCCGGAGATCGCCGCCCAAGGCACCGATCCCTTCGGCAACCAGGGCTGGCCCGTCGGTCAGGACGGCAGCGAACCGCGCTGGCCCAACTACGCCGCCAGCCTCGGCTGGGGCAGCGATGAGCCCAAGCGCTTCAGCCCGGAAGAAATCCAGGAGCAGTTCAACTGGGGCATCGGCACCATGGTGGTCGGCCTGCTGGTGCTCGCTTACGCCCTCTCCCAGGTGCCCACCCGGCTGCGGGCCGACGCGGTCTCGTTCACCCCGCCGCGCGGCAAGCCGATCCGCTTCGATCAGGTCCACAAGGTCGACACCCGCAAGTGGAAGCAAAAAGGTCTGGCCTATGCCCACTTCAAGCGGGACGACGGCAAGCCCGCCAAAGGCACCATCGACGACCTGAAATACGGCGGCGCCCAACAGGTGCTCGATCGCTTGCTGGCGAACTTCTCCGGCGAACTGATCGAAAAAGTCGAGGATCCACCGGCCACCGAAGGCACCGGAGAAACTCCGCCCCCTGCAGACAACGCCGACGACCCGACCGCCGGGGCCACGGCCGTCAGCGACCAGCAGGCACCCCCGACGACGACCACGCCGGATCGACCTGCCTGAGCCGCCGGCACCTGCCGGCGCCGGCACCCGTCATTCCACCGCCATGCCGCGACTCATCGGTTGGCAACCCGCGCCATCAGGGCTATCATAACGGTTCCGCACGGTCCCCGTAGTTCAACGGATAGAACGAGGGTTTCCTAAACCTTAAATGGTGGTTCGATTCCACCCGGGGACGCGGCGGGAGCGGCGGCGCACCTCCCCCACACCCGCAGTCAATTCCATGCGTTCCCCAGCCCCCGATCCTTCCGCGCCAAAGGCAACCGCCGTCCGGGCGGCACCGGAGCGACCGGAGCCGGATCTCCAACCCCCGGTCGATCCCCCCCGGTTCCCCGTGTTCTCGGTCGATGATAGCGGCCCCGAGTGGGAGCGCCTGACCACGGAATCGCTCTACGAGGGTCCCTACATCCAGCTGCAATCAATCCGCTACCGCACTCCCGGCCGCCCCGATGGCGGGGTCACCTGGACCGTCGCCCGGCGCAAGAGCGCGGTGATCATCGCCCCGCAGCTCGCCGACGGCCGGTTCCTCCTCATCCATCAGGAGCGACTGCCGGTGCAACGGGTGCTGTGGGAGTTTCCGGCCGGCCAGATCGACCA
>SKLO01000629.1 GCA_007123195.1 Verrucomicrobiales bacterium
GGCCGGCCCGACTCCCGCGCCGACGCCGGGACCGGCCAGGCCCACGCCCCCGACGCGGTGCAACGCGCCGGGGTGGCGCGCGCCGACATCACGCCGACCACACCGATCCTGCTGACCGGCTACTCCAACCGCCGCGAAGAAACCGCCGAAGTCATGGCGCCGCTGTTCGCCCGCGCCCTCGCCATCGAGGCCGCCAACGGCACCCTGTCGCTGGTCATCACCGCCGACCTGCTCGGGTTCACCGCCGACATCCGCCGCCAACTGGTAACGCGGCTCGCCGAATCGACCGGCCTTGCCGCCGAACACCTCGCCCTGTGCGCCACCCACACCCACACCGGCCCCAAGCTCACCGGACTCGCGCCCGGCATCTACCACGGCCCGCCCTCGGCGGAGCAGCGCCGGCACATCGACACCTACACCGATGATCTGGTGGACAAACTCGAAGCCCTCGCCCTGCAGGCGATCGAGAACCTGCGGCCGGCGCGGCTGGAATGGACCGTCGGCAGCGCGGATTTCGCCGTCAACCGGCGGCGCATCGAGAACGGCCGCTGGGCCGGCTGGGGCGCCTTCCGCAACGAGCACGTCGACCATGACCTGCCGCTGATGGTGGTGCGCGACGCCGACGGCGAACCGCTCGCCTTGTGGCTCGGTTATGCCTGCCATTGCACCACCCTGACCGGAGACCACCGCTTCATCCACGGCGACTGGGCCGGCGAGGCCGCCGCGCAACTGGAGGCACAGCACGAGGGCGCGACCGTGCTGGTGTCGATCGGCTGCGGCGCCGACGCCAACCCGGAACCGCGCGGCGCCATCGGCCACGTGGAACAACACGGCCGCGCCATCGCCGACGAGGTCAACCGCCTGCTGGCCGGCGAACTGACCCCGCTGCCCAGCGCCCCCGCAGCGCGGCTCGAGCGGGTGGCCCTGCCGTTCGAGCCCACCACGCGGGAACAACTGGAGGCGCGGCTCGAGCAAAACCACTACCGCTATTCCGCCTCGCTGTTCCTCGAAGCCCTCGACCGCGGAGAACCGCTGCCGGAACACCTCGATTACCCGGTTCAAATGTGGCAGTTCGGCGACCGGCTGGCGATGTTCTTCCTCGCCGGCGAGGTGGTGGCCGACTACTCCATCCGCATGAAAGGCGAGGCCGACCGCTCGCGGCTGTGGCTGCACGCCTACGCCAACGAGTCGCCCT
Source organism: Verrucomicrobiales bacterium (assembly GCA_007123195.1). Lineage (GTDB taxonomy): Bacteria > Verrucomicrobiota > Verrucomicrobiia > Verrucomicrobiales > SKLO01 > SKLO01. The sequence goes on from SKLO01000629.1 coordinate 1,196, forward strand.
GTTACATCGCCTCACAACGCATCATCGCCGAGGGCGGCTACGAGGTCGACGAGTCAATGGCGTTCTACCACCAACCCAACCGGTTCCAACCCAAAGTCGAGCACATCCTGATGGAAACCATGCGGTCGATGCTGCCGGACGAATTCCTGCGCGACTGGTCCGAGACCACCCCCGCGGAGTTGCGCGGAGACAACCGGCCCGAACTGCGACGCTTCGAGGATGCCGTGCTCACCTTGCCGGCCGAGGCCGGCATTCCCTACGGACCACGCATCGAGTTCATGCCGGAACCGGAGTGGCGCGCGTTCGGTTGGTGGACCGACCAGGATTATGTCGCCTGGGACTTTGATGCCGGCTGGGGAGGCGTTTACGCCGTCGAACTCACCTGGTCGGTGGCCGAAGAGTTCGCCGGGCGTCCGTTCATCATCGAGGTGGGCGACAGCCGGCTGCGCTGCCACGCGCAATCCACCGGGACCTGGGAGAACTTCGAGACCGCGGTCGTCGGCAGACTGATCCTGATGCCGGGCCGCCAGCAGTTGACAGTCAAACCGTCGTCGCAATTCGAAGGCGGCGGCCTCATGGACCTGCGCCGCATCCGCCTGCTGCCTGTCGGCATCGATTGATCTGTTTCCAGGATGATGCACCCCGTGCCCCGCCCCGCCCTCGCTTGCCTCGCCGCCCTGCTCGCGGCCCTGCCGGGTGGCGCCATCGCCGACACCAGCGATGGCCCGCCGCGCCCGCCGCGCTTCGACGTCGATCCCGACCAACCCCCGGCCACATGGGTGCGGCAGCCCGCCCCCGTGCTCGCCCCCGCCGATTCCATCGCCAGCTTTGACCTGCCACCCGGCTACCGCGCCGAACTGGTCGCCGCCGAACCCATCGTCCAGGACCCCATCGCCATCGCCTTCCACCCCGATGGCCGCATCTGGGTCATCGAATACCCGGCCTACAACTGGGAATACCGCGACCAACTCAACCTGCCTCACAAACCACCGCCCGGCGGCCGCGTGGTCGTGCTCGAAGACACCAGCGGCGACGGCCTGATGGACCGGCGCACCGTCTTCCTCGACAATCTCGACAATCCGCGCGCCCTGACCCTGGTCGGCGACGGCCTGCTGCTGGGCAATCCCCCCGAACTCTCCCACCACCGCGACACCACCGGCGACGACCGCGCCGACGAGCACACCGTGCTGCACAACGACTTCGGCCCGCTCACCACCGTGCATGCCCAGCCCTCGGCCCTGCTGCAGGCGATGGACAACTGGATCTACGCCACCCGCTTCACGGCGCGCATGCGCTGGCGGGACGGTCAATGGCGGCGCGAACCCTGCCATCCGTCGCGCGGTCAATGGGGCATGTCCCAGGACAATCAGGGCCGCCTGTTCTTCAATACCCAGGCCGACCCCCTGCGTGCCGACCTGATCCCGCCCATCTACCCCGGTCGCAACCCCCACCTGCCCACCACCGCCGGGCTCGACATCCGCATCGCCCCGGACCTGCGCGACACCCAACCCCACGACGCCACCCCCGGGGTCAACCAGCGCTGGGACGGCTTCCTCAACGAACAAGGCCGCCTGGCCCACTTCACCTCCGCCTGTTCGCCCCACATCTTCCGCGGCGATCATCTGCCCGACCACCTGGTCGGCGACGCCTTCGTCTGCGTGCCCGCAGCCAACTTCGTCCGCCACTACAAGCTCACCCGCCATTCCGACGGCCGCATCGACGCCGTCAACGCCCTCGCCGAAGAACAACGCGAATTCCTCTTCGCCCACGACGAACGCTTCCGCCCGGTGCAGATCCTCACCGCACCCGATGGCACACTCCACGTCGTCGACATGTATCGCGGCATCATCGAGGGCCACACCTGGATCTCCGACATCACCCACGACTACATCCTCGCCCGCAAACTGAACAAGCCCTTCAACGGTCTCGGCCGCATCTACCGCATCGCCCACGAAGACCATCCCGTCACCGAACCCCCGCCGCCCCTGGCCGGACTGCCCGCCATCGAATGGGTGGAACAACTCAACCACAGCAACGGCTGGCGCCGCGACACCGCCCAGCGATTACTGGTGGAATCGCCAACCCCCAACCAGCAGCCCGACCCCGCCGTCATCGAGGCCCTGACAGAACTCGCCACCGACCGCCGGAACCATCCCCACGGCCGCCTGCACGCCTTGTGGACCCTCGAAGGCCTCCACGCGCTGTCACCCGACACCCTGTCGAGCGCCCTCACCGATCCCGCCCCCGATGTGCGCCAGGCCGCGCTGCGCCTGGCGGAACCGCAGTTCGACCACCCCGACCTGCTGACCGCAGCAATGGCCCTGGCCGACGACCCGCACCCCGCCGTGCGCCGTCAGTTGATCCACTCCCTCGGCGAGGTCGGGGTGGACGCCGCCGATCACGCCGTCACCGCGGTCATGCGCCGGATCCTGCTCCAGGCCGACGACATCCCGTGGATGGCCGAGGCCGCCGTCAGCAGCCTGCACCGGCGTGAACCGGCCTTCCTGCAATCCATCCTGTCCGATCCCCAATGGCAACCGGACCAGCCGCAGCCCCCGTCCGCCACGGCGACAAGGCTGCTCGAACTCCTGGCCCAAGCCATCGGCAACTCGGGTCAAACCGAACCCCTTGCCGAGCTGGTAACCTGCATCGAACAAACCGACCACTGGCCGTCACTCCCCCTGCTCGCGGGACTCGTCGCCACCAGGCCCGAGGCGCTGGCGCGCGCCACCGGGGGCACCGACCTGCTGCAACGCCTGTTGCAACTGCCGGACCCCGATCTCCACCCGCAAGCCGTCGCCCTGGTGGCCGCCATTCAATCACCCCCGGCCGCAGCCGTTCGCGAACCCGACCTCGACCGCCTCAACGACACCGATCGCGAACTGTTCGAAAACGGGCGCGCCGCCGCCCTGCTCTGCGCCGCCTGTCATCAACTCGACTGGCAGGGGCGGGAAGGCGTCGCGCCCGCGCTCATCGGTTCAGACCTTCTCAATGGAGAACCCGGCACCCTGGTGCGCATCGTCCTCGGCGGCTACTCGGAGCGCGACGACTACCCGCCGATGGCCGCCCTGGCCGCGCTCACCGACCACCAGCTCGCCGCCATCCTCACCTACCTCCGCCTCAGCCTCGGCGACAGCGACACCCCCGTGCATCCCGAACTCATCCAACAACTGCGCCAGCAACACACCGACAGAA